>CADBTG010000024.1 GCA_902797475.1 uncultured Lachnospiraceae bacterium
TTAAGAAGCTCGGGCGCAAGGCGAGGATTCCGTTTTTTCCGTTTCTGGCAGCAGGCGAGTTGTCGCTTGCGCTTTTGGTTCTGATTTCGTGAAGGAGGTTTGGAATGAATCATGATAGTAAAAAGCTGTCCTGTTCCTACACGGTGGAGGCATCTTTTCTCGTGCCCATCTGCACGTTGGTTATCCTGTTTTTAATCACGCAGGCGCTGTTTTACCGGGACATTGTCGTTTCGGAGAGGGTGGCGGCTTCGGCGGCGGAACAGGGCGCGCAGTATATCGGCGAGTGCGCTTCCGTGCAGACCGCAGGCGTGGATTATGCGAGATTTGAAGATAACGGACTGTTCCGACGGTTTTCTGACAGCGGGACGGCACGGGATGAGGAGGCGGTTGCGAAGCTGGCGGCAGAGCTTCTTGACGGGAAGCTCTGGTTTGCAACCGGACGCGGGGTGAGCGCCGAAGCGAAAAACGGAAAGGTCACGGTCCGTATGACCGTGGAGCCGGACGACCGGATCAAAGCGCTCTTTTTCGGGTTCGGCATAAAGCTGTTTCGAAGAGAGGTTTCGGTCACGAAAGAGCGAAAGAATCTGCCGGTCATCAACCGGGTGGCGACGGCGTCATGGGAAACCGGAAAGAAAGTCAAAGGCTTGTCCGAGGCGCTTGCAAAGGCGGAGGAACTGTTCGGAAAGCTTACGGGCGCGAACCGGTAAAGCGCGGAAAGGAGATGCTATGCAGGAAATCACGGAGCTCCGCTCCATGGAGGAACAGTATCTGGTCCTGAACGATGTTCCCGCGGAAGAAGCCTTTGAGGAGGAAATGCTTTTGTATAATGCCGTTCCGGGGCTTCTGACAATGGAAAGCGGGCGGCTTAACGGGAAGAAATATCACAGGTACCGGATTGAAGGAATGAAAAATCTCGAAAGAGTGATGCAGGGAAGGCAGATTTCCGGCGAAGAGTTCGAATCGCTGTTCTCCCGCATCTTTGCCGTAATCCGCGGCGCGCGGGAATATCTTCTTCGGGAGGACGGGTTCATGGTCTCCCCGGAGACAATTTACATCAAAGAGAAGACACAGGAGGTGTATCTGTGTTATTTTCCGGAATATCATTGTCCGTTGATTGAACAGATGCGGGCTCTTTCCACCTGGCTGCTTTCATTCCTTGATGCAGAGGACGAGAAAGCGGTATACAACGGCTACGCATTCCATGTTCTGTGCCACGGCGACGGGTGCACCTTCCAGTCTATCTCGAGAATACTGGAGGAACAGCCTGCCATCGCGGAAGTCTCTGCCTGGAGCGATGAGGCGGAGGAGGAACCGAAGCCGAAGCGAAAGCGATTTGCCGCCCTAAGACGCGTCATCCTGTTTCTCGGGAGCATGGCCTTTCTCGTCTCCGTCGGTGCGCTCCTTTTCTTCGTAATGCGTTGATTCTCTAACCGAAATGTGATATCATAAAGCCCTGAACGTATATGATTTATGACTGACGGGAAAAGGACATGGACGGAAAGATGCAGAAAGAATCGATGCAGGAAAGAATGAGCCGGTTCCTTTTGGGGAAGGGGTATTCCGAGGTGAATCTCCATTCCGGGGACGAGGCGCTTTTTTACCTTGCAAACGGGATGTCCGTTTCGCTTGTCTGGCTGATCGGGGAAGCTGCGCTTTCGGCAATGACCCATGAAACCTATATGAGCCATTACGAGAAGATTCGGTCGGATTTTGCGAAGCACCGTTTTGATCCCATTCATTCGATTACACTGTTTTTTACATCGGATACCGCAAAGGCAAAGGAAGCCGGCGAGGGAACGGCCTTCTGGATAGCAGACGAGACTTACGGACGGCTGATTGTATACGAAAACCAGCCGGAAGACTATGACGGACTGCGGCGCGTTTTGGAGCAGAATCTGCACTTCGGCGCAGATGTCCGGAATGATTACGGCAAGCAAAAGGAAGCCGTTTCGACGGGCGTGCAGCGCTCATCCGGAAGGATTCCGAAGGCCTCAGGACCCGCCCTGATTGACAAAGGAACGCCGATCATCACCGCGATTCTTGTCGGGCTTAACCTGATTATCTTCTTGTGGCAGGGGCATAATGACAGCCTGGTTCCGAAGGGTGCCGTCAGCTGGACGGACATCTTCCGGGAGCATCAGTATTACCGGCTTATTACCGGTATGTTCCTGCACGGCAGCACCGAGCATATCATCAATAACATGCTTGCCCTGTTCCTGATCGGAATGGAATTGGAAAAGCAGATCGGGCACCGCAGATTTCTGTTCACGTATTTTCTTACCGGCATAGCAGCTTCCTGTGCATCATGTGCCTATTACATGATCGGGGGAGAGGCAGCATACAGCATCGGCGCTTCGGGAGCGGTTTACGGAATCATGGGAACGATGCTTGTTCTGATGCTGTTTCAGCGGGAGCGGGGAGACAATTCGATGCTCGTCCGTCTCGGCATCTTTGCCCTGTATATGTTTTACACGATTGTACGGTCTGACGGCTCGATTGACCATGCCGCCCACATCGGTGGATTTGTTGCGGGTTCCGTCATCGGAGTCGTGATCTGCATTCTCCTCAGACGGAAGGCGCGAAAGCGGCTTCTTAAGTTCCGGGGCGGAAAGGACTGACGGAGCGGCGCTAAAGCCGTTACCGAAAGGACTGACGGAAACGGCGTCCAAAGCCGTTACCGAAAGGTCGGAGACAGATGAGGGAATCTTACGCAGGAGGAAACGGCAGTGTTTCGGATGTGGTGCATGCTATGGAAGGATGGGCATCTGCTTAAGGATATCACGCTCTCGGACGCGGAGCAGGTCAACCGGACGGCCAAAGTGTTTCGTGCTTTGGAGGAGGTATGCCGCGAGTGGGATTTGGCTAAGCCCATATGGCTTCAGAGCAACATTAAAGATTTCAAACAGCATTCAAAGACGAGATTTCGCCGTGATTCGTTCACGGAACAGATTGATTTTGATTATCTGGAGATTCAGATAATAGAGGAAGACTGAGGAAGCGGGAACAGACAATGGTCAGAAGAATTGATTTGATGGCATTGAATTTCTACAAAAAAGAGCCTTTGACGGGAAGCCTTTCGGGGATGCGGTACCGCATTTCTCTTACCGGTGAGGAAGAGAACCGCGAGCTTTCGGTCGTGCTTTACCCGGACGAGGTCTGTTTTGAAAAGACCGACGAATCGAAGAAACAATACTATTCGTTCCCCTTTTCCGAAGAGGGGCTTCAGCAGATTACGGCCTTTTTGAATGAGAAGGCCGAAACATACCCGGAGGCGTGAGCATGACGGTACGGCGCAAAAGAAAGCAGGGAATCAATCCCTTAATACTGTATGTCGTGGCGGCAGTCTGCCTTGTGCTCGGAATCGTCAGCATCATCAAGATGACGAAGAAGGAACCTGCACCCGGCGGTAAGCAGCCGACAGGCATTACCCAACAGGCAACGAAGGAACCCACGAAGCCTTCCGGGGCGACAGAAACTCCGTCACCGACAGAGACGGTCACGTCCGAGCCGACGAAGACTCCGGACATGACATACGATATCACGCTTTGCTTCTGCGGAGACATCAATTTTGAGGACGGCGGCATTCCGATGACCAAGCTGGCTTCGGTCGGCAACGACCTTAGAAAGTGCATTTCGCCCGAGCTTCTTGATAAGATGATTGCGGCCGACATTACGGTCATCAATAACGAATTTACCTATACGACACGCGGGACGCCGACAGCCGGAAAGGCATGGACGTTCCGGGCGAATCCGTCGAGGGTCTCGCTTCTTCATGAGATGGGCGTCGACATTGCAATCCTTGCCAACAACCACGCTTATGACTACGGGGAAGTCTCCCTGACCGACACGATGGACACGCTTAGGAACGCAGGCATGGATTATGTCGGAGCCGGCCATAATCTTGCGGAGGCGAAGACGCCGGTTTACAAGACCGTGCAGGGGAAGACCATTGCATTTGTCGCGGCAAGCCGGGCCGAGAAAAATATCATGACGCCCATGGCAACAGATACGAAACCGGGCATCCTTCGCTGCTATCGGATCGGTGACGACCCGAAGATCAAGACAGACGAGGAAGCGGTCTTCGTCGAAGCCATCCGCGAA
>CADBTG010000025.1 GCA_902797475.1 uncultured Lachnospiraceae bacterium
AAGTGATTACATCACGCGGCTGATTCCGGATTTCACGGAACTGCACGGCGACCGGCTGTACGGAGACGACAGCGCCGTCGTGGCGGGAATCGGAAGCCTTCAGAACATGCCGGTCACGGTCATCGGCATTGAAAAAGGAAAAACAACCGAGGAGCGGATCCGGCACAATTTCGGAAGCGCACACCCGGAGGGATACCGAAAGGCATTAAGGCTCATGAAGCAGGCGGAGAAGTTTCACCGTCCTGTGTTATGCCTTGTCGACACGGCAGGCGCGTTTTGCGGCATTGATGCCGAGGAGCACGGACAGGGAAGAGCCATCGCCGAGAATCTTTTGGAGATGGCGGACCTGAAGACGCCGATTCTTACCGTTGTGCTCGGCGAAGGCGGAAGCGGCGGTGCTTTGGCGCTGAGCCATTCCGACCGGATCTGGATGATGGAGGACGCTTATTTCAGCGTTGTTTCGCCCGAAAGCTGCGCCAACATTCTCTGGAAGACGACCGAGAAGGCGAAGGAAGCTGCGGAGGTGCTTTGCCTCACGGCAGCGAAGCTTCAGAAGCTCGGCGTGATTGACCGGATCTGCCCGAAGGATGACATCAAAAAGCTCGGGCAGGACATCCGCTCGGAGCTGACGGCTTTACTCGAGATGCCGGTGAATGACCTGCTTGAGCAGCGGTACAGGAAGTTCCGGGCCGTCGGTTATTAGCAGGAATACTACGTAAAAGAGGATTTGTATGAGTCAAATCTATGAAGACTATTATCGGGAGATTACCGACGAAGACGGCAGAATCTGCGGAATAGAGACGCAGTGGGGGCCGCATTTCAACTTCGCTTACGACGTAATCGACCGGTTCGCAAAGGAAAGTCCGGAGAAGCCCGCGCTGCTACATCTGAGTGCGCTCGGTGAGGTGACGAGGTTCACATTTGCCGATATGAAGAGGCTTTCCGATAAGGCTGCCAATGCGCTTAAGAAGCTCGGCATCGGAAAAGGCATGCCCGTCTTTCTTCTTCTGAAGCGACGTTACGAGTTCTGGATTGCGATTCTCGCCCTTCATAAGCTCGGCGCGATCGCGGTTCCGACATCGCACATGGTTTCCGCCGAAGATATCAGAGAGCGGACGAAGGCAAGCGGTGCCAAAGCCGTCATCTGCGTGAATTCGGAGCATATATGTGAGAAGGTCGCCGAGGCTGTTTCCGGCACCGACATCACCGTGCTTTCGGTCGGGGAGCGCTTTGAAGGCTTCCTTTCATTCTCCGAACTTACCGAGGCTGCGCCGGAAGAGTTCGGGCGCGTCGAAACGAATGTCGAAGACAGTATGTTATATTACTTCACTTCGGGCACGAACGGTGCGCCGAAGGCAGTCATCCACGACTGGTCCTACCCGATTGCGCACATTTACACGGCAAAGCGCTGGCACGGAATTAAAGACGGGGACCTGCACCTGACCGTGGCCGACACGGGCTGGGCGAAGACCGCCTGGGGCAAGCTGTACGGCCAGTGGTTTCTCGGCGCGAACATTATGGTATTTGACTACGAGCGTTTCTACGCGGGCGAGTTTTTAAAGATTCTCGAGGAGCACCGCGTCAACACGTTCTGCGCGCCGCCGACCATTTACAAGTATCTGGTTTTGGAAAATCTGACGCAGTATGACCTTTCCTCGCTTCGCAATGTCTGTACGGCCGGAGAGCCGATGCCTGCTGAGGTTGCGCGCAAATTCCGGGAGGCAACCCATAAGACGATAAGAGACGGTTTCGGGCAGACCGAGACAGCGCTTTTAATCTGTTTCCCGGTCGGCGAAGAGCCTGTAGGCGGGGCGCTCGGAAAAGCTTCGGAGCAGTATGACATTTTCCTTGCCGATGAGGACGGAAATCCGGTTCCCGACGGGCAGGAGGGCGAGATCGTCGTATGCCCGAAGAACGGTAGAAGACCGGCTGGCATATTGAGCGGATATCTGAATGACGAAGCGCTCTATGAGGAGGTCTGGCGCGGCGGTCATTACCATACCGGTGACCGTGCGAGGAAGGAAAACGGATTGTTTTTCTACATCGGTAGAACGGATGACGTGATTAAGTCGAGCGGCTACCGGATCGGGCCCTCGGAGGTCGAGGATCTTCTGATGAAGCACCCGGCCGTGAAGGAGTGTGCCGTAACCGGATTCCCCTCGAAAACAAGAGGTACCGTGGTCAAGGCAACCGTCGTTTTAAAGGACGGCTATGCCGGTGATACAAAACTGAAAACGGCGCTTCAGGACATTGTCAAAGTTCACGGCGCCATCTATAAATATCCGAGAATCGTGGAATTTGCCGAAGATCTTCCGAGGACGGCAAACGGTAAGATTTCCCGCGCGGCAATACGGGAAAGAGACCGCCTGGCTGCACAGAAATACGATTAAGCCGCCCTCGGAATTCACTTTTTCATTACTCCTTTTGCAAAAAGACAGCCCGCAGTAAACGGGCTGTCTTTTACATCATTTAGGAGGACTCCTTATGCGATTTCTTCAAGTTGTGAGGTGTAGAGCTTGTAATAGTCTCCGCAGGAGGCCATAAGCTCGTCATGGGTTCCGGCCTCCGTGATGCCGCCGTCATCGATGTACATGATGAGGTCGCAGTTGCGGATGGTCGAAAGCCGGTGCGCAATGATGAAGGAGGTCCGGCCCTTCAGCATGGAATTCAGTCCCTGCTGCAAAGCCCGCTCGGTCTGCACGTCGATGCTCGAGGTGGCTTCGTCGAGAATCAGAATCGCAGGATCCGAGAGAACGGTTCTTGCAAAGGAAATCAGCTGCTTCTGCCCCTGGCTTAACAGGGAACCGCGCTCCTTAACTTCGGTCTGGTATCCGTCCTGCATGCTTTCGATGAATTTGTCGGCGCAGACAAGCCTGGCGGCCTTTTTGATCTCTTCGTCGGTGGCGTCCAATTTGCCGTAAAGAATGTTGTCTTTAATCGTGCCGGAGAAGATGAAGCTGTCCTGCATCATGATGCCCATCTGGCGGCGAAGCGACGGGAGAGTGACCTTCGAAATGTCCGTTCCGTCAATCAGAATCTGCCCGGAATCCACGTTATAGAAACGCGAAATCAGGTTGACAATCGTGCTCTTGCCGGCGCCTGTCGGTCCGACGAGCGCCACGCTCATGCCGGGTTTGATATCGAACGACACATCGTGGAGGACTTCTTTGCCTTTTTCATAGGAAAATGATACGTTCTTAAACGTAACGCCGCCCTTGATCGGAGGCATCTCCGTTGCGTCGGGAAGGCTGTCAACGGTTACCGGCTCGCCGAGCGTTTCGAAGATTCGCTCCAGATATGCCATGTTGTTCAGGAAGTTGTTGAAAATGTTGCCCATGTTCATAATCGGCTGCCAGAAACGGGATGAGTAGCTCGAAATCGCGACGATGACGCCGATCGATTTGCTGCCCTGCCCGAACAGGATCATGCCGGTGATGAAGATGGCGGCGCGGATGCAGACGGAAATGGCATCGATGCCCGGCCATACAAGGTTGTTGCAGCGTACGGCGTGCATCCATGTTTTGCGGCAGTCATCGGAAAGGTCTGCGAAGATTTCCGCGTTCTCGTCCTCACGCGCGAAGATCTGCGTGATGCGGGCGCCGACGATGTTCTCCTGCAGGTAGGCATTCAGGTTCGAGTTCTTGTTGGAAACGCGCTGCCATGCCTTTCTCTGGCGGTTTTTAATCCAGAACATAAAGGCTGCCAGAATCGGAACGCCGCACATTACGACGAGCGAAAGCTGGATATCCATGACCATCATGAAGATGACAATCAGAATCAGGTTGACAGACTCCAGTATGATATTGATCAGACCGTTTGAGAGCATATCCGATACGGAGTTGACATAGTTGACAACACGAATCAGAATCTTACCGTGCGGCCGGTCGTCGAAGTACTGGAAGGGCAGCTTCTGCAAATGCGCGAAGAGGTCTTTACGGATATCGTAAATGATGCTTTGGGATACCCGGATCATCATATGCGACCGGATGGTCGTCAGAATGACGCTGACGACGAACACGGTAATCAGCATTGCGCCGAGGAAGAAGAGGTACTTCTTGTCCTTGTTCGGAATGGCTACGTCGAGTGCCTTCTGCGAAAGCACCGGAGAAAGCAGCGCGATGCCGCCGCCGAGCGCGCTGATCAAAAGGGCGATGATCATGCGGCCCAGGTATTTCTTAATATAAGCGGAAGCGAGAAGGAGATGTCTTATGTTAAAAGGCTCTTCCAGGCGCTCATCCTGTTTGTAGGTATTGCGTTGTGCCATGATTCCACCTCCCTTTAAACGCTCGCGACGGATTCGCCGAGCTGAAGCTTCACAAGCTCTGCGTAGTAACCGCCTGCCGAAACGAGTTCTCTGTGATTGCCGGATTCGATGATCTCGCCGTCCTTAAGGACCAGAATCTTGTCCGCGAATTTCGTTGTGGAAATACGCTGCGCGATGATGATCTTCGTGCACGGGAAGTCGAGATTCCGAAGGCTGTGCTGAATCTGCTTCTCGGTCTCCATGTCGACCGCGGAGGTCGTGTCGTCGAGAATCAGAATCGAGGGACGGATGGCGAGTGCGCGCGCAAGCGAAATACGCTGCTTCTGGCCGCCCGAAAGGCCGACGCCGCGCTCCCCGACGATGGTATCATAGCCCTCCGGCATCCGGTGAATGAAATCGGATGCGGCGGAGTATTTGGCGTATTTTTCAACCTGCTCCTGCGTTAAGGAGGAGTCACCGTAGGCAATGTTTCCTTCGATGGAATCCGAGTATAAAAGGACGTCCTGCGTCGCTAAACCGATGTTCTTTCGAAGGTCGGTGAGTTTGTATTTTTCAACCTCGAGACCGTCGACCAGAACGCGGCCGGAATTGGCCTCGTAAAAGCGCGGGATCATCTGAATCAGCGAAGTCTTGCCGCAGCCGGTCTCACCGATAATCGCAACGGTTTCGCCGGG
>CADBTG010000026.1 GCA_902797475.1 uncultured Lachnospiraceae bacterium
CGCGGCTATAAGACCGTCATCATCATGCCGGATTCCGTCAGTGAGGAACGCCGCAAGCTTGTGCACCACTACGGCGCGGAAGTCATTCTGATCCATGACGCCGGCGACATCGGAGCCTGCATCGCGGAATGCCTGAATACGGCGCTTCGCATGGCTAAGGAAGACCCGAACGTCTTCGTTCCCGAGCAGTTCAGCAATCCGAACAATCCGCTCGTGCACAAATACCACACCGGCGTGGAAATTCTCGAGCAGGTTGCCGGTCCGATTGACGGTTTCTGCTCCGGCATCGGAACGGGCGGTACGATTTCCGGGATCGGCGAGGTTTTGAAAACGCAGAACCCCGATATCACGATTTGGGCCGTGGAACCCGAAAACGCCGCCATTCTTTCGGGCGGTTCCATCGGAACCCACCTGCAGATGGGCATCGGAGACGGTCTGATTCCCGTGAATCTCAATCAAAACATCTATTCCGATATTTATATCGTAACCGATGAGGTCGCTCTTCAGACCTCCAGAGATCTTGCGAGCAAAGAAGGCATCCTGTGCGGCATTTCCAGCGGAACCAATGTGG
The DNA here is from genome assembly GCA_902797475.1 of uncultured Lachnospiraceae bacterium. GTDB lineage: Bacteria > Bacillota > Clostridia > Lachnospirales > Lachnospiraceae > ISDg. Next base: position 572 of record CADBTG010000026.1, read on the forward strand.
CCGCTGCCATCGCGCTTGCCAAAAAGCTCGGCCCCGGAAAGACGGTGGTAACCGTGCTTCCCGATACGGCAGAACGCTACTTCTCCACACCGCTGTTCGAAGGCGAATGAAAAAAGCACGTCGCTCCTTTTGGGAGCGACGTTTTTTATTGCAGTGTCAGATTTTTCAAAAGGTTCTCCAAAACCTCGCGGTGCGCTTCATCCGTGCAGAGCGTAATCATGAGCCGGTTGCCCGTGTCATAATAGTATTCCACCTTTACGGGCGGCGTGCAACCAAGGTCCTCATAGGAAATCTTCCTGGCCTGATAATTCCCGGCGCCGTATGTCGCGCTGTCCTCTCTGGTAAATGTGTAGCTTCCGTCGCTTTCAAAAGCCGCGAGCGCCTCGTCCAGATCGGTTTCGGCATCGATTCCCGAAACGGAGAGATAGTATTTTTCTTCCTGACCCTTTATGCCGAAGCGGTCCATCGTAAGCCTGTTCGTGCCGTCTAAGAGAATGTTCTGATAGGCGATGACATCCTCATTGTATTTCAGGGAATAACGGAACTCGTTCGAGAAGAAATTCCGGTTCGGATTAAGATAATGAATCGCGAGAATCACAATGATCATGATCAGAACGGCGACACCCGTGCAGATCATCGCAAGTGTGGTTTTCGACATCTTGTTTTCACTGTTTTTAGCCATTGCAATCTTCTTTCAAACATGATATAACATCATTCTATACGAAAAACCCGCGGAAAGCAACGATTGTTTTCCGCCTGAAAAGGCAAGAAAGATGAAAGACAGTTCCTACACAATCGATATGTGCACCGGCTCTCTTCCGAAGAAGATGCTTCGGTTTGCCGTTCCGCTCATCCTCTCCAGCCTTCTGCAGCTTCTGTTCAACGCCGTCGATCTGATGGTGGTCGGACAGTTTGTGGACGACTCTGCCGTAGGGGCAGTGGGCTCAACCGGTTCGTTGGTCAGTCTCGTGACCAATCTGTTTATCGGTCTGTCTGTGGGAACCAATGTGCTCGTTGCCCGTTATGTCGGCTCCGGCCGGGATAAGGATGCCTCCGAAACGGTTCATACGTCTATCCTTCTGAGCATTCTTTCAGGCATCCTGTTAAGCGTCATCGGCATCCTCTTTGCCCGCCCGATGCTGGTGCTCATGGGTTCGCCCGCCGATGTTTTGGAGCAGGCAACCCTGTATCTTCGGATTTACTTCTTCGGCATGCCGATCATGATGCTTTATAATTTCGGAAGCGCGATCCTCCGGGCCATCGGGGATACGAGAAGACCGCTTTACTATCTGACCGTCGCCGGCATTCTCAACGTTTTGCTGAACCTGTTCTTCGTGCTTGTCCTGCACCGCGGTGTGGACGGCGTCGCCTGGGGAACGGTTCTTTCGCAGCTTGTTGCCGCCGCTTTGATCATCCGAAACCTCATCCTCGCAAATCACAGCTGCCGCCTGATTCCGTCTTCGCTTAAGATCTCCGGCGACAAGCTCGCTTCGATAGCGCGCATCGGCATTCCGGCAGGACTGCAGGGCTGCATCTTCTCCGCGTCCAACGTTTTGATTCAGTCTTCCGTCAACTCCTTCGGAAGCGAGGCCATCTCCGGAAGCGCGGCTGCCGCCAATCTCGAGGGCTTTGTCTATGTTTCGATGAACGCTTTCCACCATACGGTCCTGAGCTTTTCCGGCCAGAATTACGGCGCAGGAAAATACGACCGCGTCCGCAAGTCCCTCCTCTGGGGTCTCTTTTACGTGACGCTCGCCGGCGGAATCCTCGGAAACCTCGTCGTGCTCTTCCGCCGTCCGCTTCTCGGCCTTTACATCAAGGGTCCGGAAGCCATTGCCTTCGGATTTCAGCGAATCTGGATGATCAACACCCTGTATTTTCTGTGCGGCACCATGGACGTTGTGGTCGGTGCCCTGCGGGGAATCGGGTACTCCTTAATCCCGATGTTTGTGTCGCTCGCCGGTGTCTGCGGCTTCCGCGTCATCTGGATTTTCACGTACTTCCGTGCGCACCGCAGCCTGCCGGTTTTGTTCGCGTCCTACCCGATCAGCTGGACCGCGACATTTCTGATTCAGCTGAGCGTGTTCGTGTACTGGTCTTACAAAAAGAAGCGGGCCGGGGCGCTTCGTTGATTTTTCCTTAAAAATATGATATGATAGTTGGTACCGTTTTATTTTTCTTTCGGAGTGTGGGATATGAGCGAGCGGGAAAATACTAAGCAAAGCCGAGCTTCTTCTGTTTTGAGCGCCTGTAAAAAGGGCTTTCTCAGTGTGTCTTCATTTTTCAAAAAACCGTTTTTTAAGGTAAGGATTGTGCAGGTGTATCTGCTGTCCTTTGTCACGACCTATGTGGTGGAAATGCTGTCGCATTACCGTTCTCTGCCGCAGCTGTTTCATGTGTTTCAGCACCCCCTGATCTTCCTGACGAATATGCTGATTGTGTCGCTTCTGTTTGCGCCGGCGCTTCTGTTCCGCAAGCGGTATTTCGTCTATTTCATCGCCGTCATCATATGGCTGACGGTCGGCGTGGTCGACTTCATCGTGCTCCACAACCGCGTAACGCCTTTTAATGCAAACGATTTCAAGATGCTCGACGACGCCCTCGACGTTGTTGTGCACTACTTCAAATTCTATCAGGTCGTTCTCGTCATCGTGCTGATTGTGCTCGGCGTTGCAGGCATCGTTTTCGCGGCGATCAAGTTCCCGAAGACGAAGGACCCGGTACCCTTCAAGTCCGCGATTCCGCTTTCCGTCGGACTGTTTGTGCTGAATCTGATGCTTGTTTTCGGAAGCATCCATATCGGCGTGATGAAGCGGACATTCCCGAACCTCGCGAATGCTTACCAGGAATACGGCCTTCCGTACTGTTTCGCCTGCAGCATTGTCGACAAGGGCATTAAGAAGCCGTCCGGCTATTCAAGAAGCGGCGTGCAGACCGTAATCGATTCGCTGCCGAGCCCGACACCGTCCGAGACTGTCAGTAAGGATGATCGTCCGAACATCATTTTCATTCAGCTCGAATCCTTCTTTGATCCGAAGCGGATTGCCGGCATTCGGTTTGACACCGACCCGATTCCGAATTTCACGCACCTTTACAAGAATTACAGTTCCGGCCTGCTGACCGTCCCGAGCATAAGCGCGGGCACGGCCAATACCGAATTTGAGGTCCTGACCGGCATGAACATGGCGGATTTCGGCTCCGGCGAGTATCCGTACCGTACCATTCTGCAGTCGAGCACATGCGAAAGCATGGCATACAATCTGAAGCAGCTCGGCTACAGCTGCCATGCCATCCACAACAATACCGCTTCCTTCTACGGGCGCGACGTCGTATTTTCCAATCTCGGATTCGATGATTACGATACAATCGAGACGATGCCGTCTGTCGAGAAGAACGCTCTCGGGTGGGCGAAGGACAAGGTTTTGTACCGCGAAATCATCTCGGCGCTCAACTCGACGCCGGGACGCGATTATATCTTCGCCGTTTCCGTGCAGGGACACGGCAAATACCCCGACGAGGAGATTCTGGAAGACTCCATCGATCTTACCCCGGTTGACGATGCGTATGATGACTCCACCATTTACGGCCTGAAGTATTATACCTCGCAGCTGAATGAGATGGACGCCTTCATCGGAAGCCTTGTCAGCTACCTGTCCGAGCGCCATGAAAAGACGATTCTGGTGCTGTACGGGGACCATCTTCCGGGCTTTGATTTTGAGGACGCAAGCCTGACGGAAGGTTCGCTTTTGCAGACGGAGTACGTCATGTGGTCGAATTATCCGATGCGTACCTTCCACCGCGACCTTTACGCTTTCCAGCTGAGTGCCTATGTGCAGTGGCGCCTTGATTTCCAGGAGGGCCTTCTGACCAGACTGCACTTAAAGCTTCTGAAGGATCCCAATCCCTATCTCGAACAGTATCTCGAGAAGCTACGGGTGCTCTCCTACGATATGCTTTACGGCGAGCAGTTCTGCTGGGACGGTAAGAATCCTTATGAGCCGACCGAGCTGACCTTCGGTTATTACGACGTTTCGATTTCGTCGATTCATGCGATTCGCGACCCCGGAACGAATGTGTTCTATCTGTCTGTCTACGGGGAAAATCTGACGCCGTACTGCAGCATTTACGTCAACGGAACGCGGCAAAGCGAGACGATTTA
>CADBTG010000027.1 GCA_902797475.1 uncultured Lachnospiraceae bacterium
AGTATTCCGCGGTATATTTATGCGTGATTTAAAAGGAAAAGGGGATTCCATGTTATGAAGAAACTGAGAAAATTTCTGACTGTTTTTATGGTGATGCTTTTGCTTTCCACCATGCTCAGTGCATGTTCGGAGAGCGGGTATGAAGAAGAAAGCGGCTATGCCGCCCCGGAAAATCCGGATACTTCCTCCGGAGTATCCAGCACCGTTCTGTCCGTGGACAAGGAGACCGGAGAACTGACGGTTCAAAGACCTTCAAGGGATGCGGAAGTGCCCATGGGAGAAGCGGGAACCTGGACGATTTTTGTTTATCTTTGCGGTTCCGACCTTGAATCCGGAGACGGAATGGGTACGGATGATATCAACGAAATGATGTCCGCAACCGGAAGTGACAACGTACGATTTGTTGTGGAGACCGGCGGTGCGCAAAAGTGGTATAACGACGATGTGAACGAGAACAGCCTCCAGCGCTTCGTCATCCAAAACGAGCAGATGGCGCTTGTGGATGAGAAGGACGCGGCGAACATGGGTGACACCGCGATAATTACGGACTTCCTTCGCTGGGGTGTGCAGAATTATCCCGCAGAGCATATGGGCGTGGTTTTCTGGAATCACGGTGGCGGCTCGATTACGGGTGTCTGCTTTGATGAAAACAATAACTCGGACTCTTTGAGTCTGCTGGAAATCGACAGTGCGCTTTACAGTATTTACGATGAAATGACTGACCGCTTCGAGTTTGTCGGCTTTGACGCCTGCCTGATGGGTACGGTGGAAACCGCCAATATGCTGGCAAGCTATGCGCGTTACATGATTGGTTCAGAGGAGACCGAACCCGGCTCCGGATGGGACTATACGGCAATCGGTAACTTCCTTGCCGAGAACAACAATGCAAACGGTGCGGAAGTGGGCAAGGTTATCTGCGACAGCTTCCTTGAAGCCTGCGAAGCAGCGAACGACTCCGATTTAACCACTTTGTCCGTGATTGATCTGGGCCAAATCGATAATCTTTTGAAAGCCTTCAATTCCTTCGCCAAATCCATGTATGAGTCCGGTGCGGATGCGAATACGCTTTCCGAGATGATCCGCGGAATTGAGTCTGCCGAGAACTTCGGCGGAAACAACCGTTCCGAGGGCTTTACAAACATGGTGGATTTGGCGGCCTTAATCGAGGCCTGCTCCGGCTATACCTCAAACGGATCGGAGGCGGTTAAAGCCATCAATGATGCGGTTTTATACAAGGTTTCCGGTGCAACCCACAAGGATGCTGCGGGACTTGCGGTTTATTATCCGCTCGGTGTGGAAGGCTCCAACGAATTATCGATTTTTGAGGCTATCTGCATCAGCCCGTTTTATATGTCCTTCATCGACCGCCAGAATCTGGGCAGTGCTTATGCAACAGGCTCTTACGAGGGGGCCGAAGAGGAGCAGGGCGACGGCGAATACTTCTACGATGAAGAGGGCTGGTATGACGACAGCTGGTGCTACGATGATGAGGGTAACTGGGACTCATATTGCGAGTACGAGTACGATGAAGAGTATAGCTGCTACAGAAGAAAGACGAAGAAAGACAACCACTGGGATTACGCGGATAAGGTGGAGATTACGGGCGAAAGCCGGCTGATCACGTTTAAGAGGGAACCCGGCCTTGATGAAAACGGAATCTATTCCTTCGAACTTGACGAAAAGGGCTTGGAGAATACGGCAGCGGTTTATGCGTATATTTATCAGATTTCCGAGGACGGCAAGGACTATATCGAAATCGGTGAGACCTTTGATGTGGAATGTGACTGGGATAACGGTGTGTTCGGGGATTTATTCGACGGCTACTGGCTTTCTCTTCCCGACGGACAGATTCTGGCCACCTACATCGTGGACTACAGCGAAGACTGGGTTATCTACACTTCGCCCATTCTTTTAAACGGCAAGGAAACCAACCTGCGTATCAAGCAGGATAATGACGGCAACGTGACCATCGAGGGCGCATGGGACGGACTTGACGAAAACGGTGCGGCTTCGAGAAAAATTACCAAGTTAAAGGACGGCGACGTCATCGTTCCCTGCTACTTCAGCGTGGATGCCGACACCCTCGAAGAGGGCGAGTGGCAGGGCTCGGAATATAAGGTTAAAGGTACGCCGGAAATCCTGTACGGACTTCTGGATGAGGCGGATTACCTGTATTCCTTCTGCATTGATGATGTGTACTATGACTACTACGAGTCGGATTACGAGTGCTTCCATGTGGATGCGAACGGCGAGACATCGTATTATCAGTAAAATGTGAATCTCGATGCCCTTGTGCCTGTGTAGTCGGGCTGAGGGCATCGAGAAAGTGAATCAAACTTGTTTCCGATGCCTTCGGGTGTGGCGTTATTTTCACATTTTGCATGACTGCAAATCCAATTATTCTAATTTAAGTCAATAATTGCAGGGCAATTAGTTGACTTCAAATCCACTTATTTCAAATTAAGTCAATAATTGCAGGCCAATTAGTTGACCTCAAATCCCAATATTTCAATCTAAGTCAGTAATTGCCGGCCAATTTCGGAAAGAGGCATCGAAAATGGCCAAAAAGTGATATAATTGTGGAGAATTGTGAAAAAAGGGAAGAGAAACAGGGAAGAGAAACAGGAAACAGAAGTTTTTGTGAAGAAAGAGAATAAAGGGGAATTCAAAAGTGCAGGAGTTATTACATCCAATCCCGTATGAAGGGAAAGAAAAGTATATCTTTGTGAGCTACAGCCACATGGACATCGACAGGGTGATGCCGATTGTAAACAGGTGGGTGCAGGATGGCTTCCGCGTGTGGTATGACGACGGGATCAGCCCGGGCACAGAGTGGCCGGAGGTGATTGCGCAGCATTTGAATGACTGCGAGCTGTTCATCTCGTTTCTGTCGAATCCATACATGGATTCGGTGAATTGCAAGCGCGAGATTGACTTTGCCGTGCGCAAGCGCAAAACATTTCTTGCCATTTTTCTGGAGGAGACGCAGCTTTCACTCGGCGTGGAAATGCAGATTTCCACGGTGCAGTCGGTTGATTATTATCGCTCGACGCCTGAGGAATTCATGGAACGCTTCTACAATTCCGATGTGGTAAAAAACTCGGGCTGCCGCGTTACTCCTGTGTCCGAGAACACAAATCAGGCTATAGCTGATACGGCGATTTTGCCGGAAATTGAAATTCTCGATGCCGGCATCCAGGACGCACAGGGAGCAGTACAACCCGGAGTTCCGGGAGCGCGGGTTTCGCCACAGCCTGCAAGCCGGGGAGGGTATGCGCCGGGCGCATCCAAGTCCCTGAATCCGACGCGAAAGAACAAGTTTAAAATTTTACTTACGATTCTCATCGCCGCGGCGGTGCTTCTGCTCGGTGTGGTCGGCGTCATCGTCGGCGTCAACGTTTCGAAGAGCAAAAAGAAATCGTCGTCACTTACCAACAACACAACGGTTGCGCTGAAAGAGGAGAATGTCACGGTAAGAGTTTTACGCAAGGCGGCGAAGGGCAAGGATGTGAAAAAACTCAAGCTCGAGAATTGCACTCTGTCCATGAAGGACAAGGCTGTCTGGGGTGAGGTTTTGAACGACAAGGTGTATGAGGTCGACGTCGTCGGCTGCGCAATGACGGACGAGGACGCGAATGCGATTCTGGCCGCGGCGCCGAATGCAAAGACGGTTGATTTTTCGAATAACGAGATCACGAGTCTGTCGTTCGCGGGCAATCAGAAGCTCGAGACGGCAAACTTAAGCGGTAACCATATCACGAACATCGATAAAACCAATTTTGACAAGCTTTCGACGCTGAACGTCAACGGAAATGAGCTTGCAAATTTGGATTTTCTGCAGACCGCGATTCATTTGTCGACGCTGAGTGCGAACGACAATAACCTCGAATATATCGATATGCTCAAAAACTGCGCGCTGCTCTCCAAAGTCAACCTCGCGGACAACAATATCACCGACGTTACCGCGCTTAAGGCATCGCAGGAAACTATCCGCGAACTGAATCTGGCCAATAACAAAATTGCCGATATCAGCCCGCTTCACCCGATGCCGAAGCTGAAGAAGCTGAGCGTGGACAACAATATGCTGACCTCGCTTTATCTGGTCGGCTCGACCGAGCTTTCCTATCTGTCCGCGCGCAACAACATGATCGACAGCTTAAACGGCGACTACGATGCGCTGAATTACATCGACATGGCGGACAACAATCTAAGCGGCGACTACTATTTTATCTATGCGACCAAGCTCAAGAAGGCGTTTTTCGAGAATAATAAAATCACGGAGCTCTGGTTTTACGGCGCGGAGTATTATTCCGCACAATTCAGTGTTTACAACAACCCGCTCGTGAAGCTGGACACCGGCCATGAAAAAACGGCCTGCACGCTGTACGCGTCCTACAACAAGGATGTCGGCCCGGCGCTGGAGAAGAAAATCGGGCAGACATTGTACCTGCTCGACTGCCCGTACGATTCCAGGGTGGAGTTCGAGAAGAATTGGACGAAGTACAATGTGCATTTCTTCGAGTCCGGCGAGATGGTGGAGAAGGTGGAGAGCCTTCGCAAGGACTTTGATGCCAATTAGTGAAAGTTTTGATGCCCTTGGCGGAAAAAAGTCTGGCGGGCA
>CADBTG010000028.1 GCA_902797475.1 uncultured Lachnospiraceae bacterium
GCGGTTACGGTGATTCTCGGCACGCTGCTCAGTTTAATTTAGGAGGCGAATATGAAGAGATTTGGCATTTTCCTGATCCTGGCTTCGCTTCTTTTGGGACTGGCGGTTTCCGTAAGACCCGTTTCGGCAGGACCGGACGAAGAGGACGAGACGGTTGTTTCGACGGAACGTTCGGGCGGAAGCTCCGATGAGAAAGCGGAGAAACCGGAGAAGGGCGCTTCACATTATGTGAAGAAGTTCATCATTGCAGCGGTAATCGGACTGATTATCGCGTGGATTGCGACCGGCTCGATGGCGGCGGGGATGAAGAACGTCCACAAGTCGCGCAATGCCGCAAATTATGTGAGGAAGGAAAGCTTTAAGCTGCGCGTCAGCGACGACCGCTTCCTTCGCTCCGAAGAAAAAAGAACCAGAAAACAAACTAATTCATAGTTTGATTTTGAAAGGAGATTATTATGGGACTTATTAAAGCTTTATTGGGTGCGGCAGGCGGTACGCTTGCGGATCAGTGGAAGGAATTCTTCTACTGCGAAGCCATGGACAAGGACGTTCTTGTAACCAAGGGCCAGAAGCAGATCGGAAGCCGTTCTTCCAACACGAAGGGCAATGACAATATCATTTCCAACGGTTCCGGCATCGCGGTTGCGGACGGCCAGGCCATGATCATCGTTGAGCAGGGCAAGGTTGTTGAGTTCTGTGCGGAGCCCGGTGAATTCACATGGGATTCCTCCACGGAGCCGAGCATCTTCACCGGCGGCCTCGGCCAGGGCATTCTGAACACCTTCAAGACCATCGGCAAGCGTTTCGCTTACGGCGGCGACACCGGCAAGGATCAGAGAGTTTACTACTTCAACACCAAGGAAATCCTGGACAACAAATTCGGTACTCCGAATCCGGTTCCGTTCCGTGTTGTTGACTCCAAGATCGGTCTTGACGTTGACGTATCCCTCCGCTGCGCAGGCGTTTATTCCTACCGCATTGCAGACCCGCTTCTGTTCTATACGAACGTTTGCGGAAATGTAACCGGCGAATACAGAAGAAGCGAACTTGACAATATGCTGAAGACCGAGTTCATCAGCGCTCTGCAGCCTGCACTCGCAAAGCTTTCCGATATGGAGCTTCGTCCGAACCAGATCATCGCACACAACACCGACCTTGAGGTTGCCATGAACGAGGCACTCAGCGCCAAGTGGGGCAGCTTCCGCGGCCTTACGGTTGTAAACGTTGCACTCGGAACCGTTACGCTTCCCGAGGAAGACGCCGAGATGATCAAGACGGCTCAGAAAAATGCCATGTACCGCGATCCTACGATGGGCGCTGCCGTTACAATCGGCGCACAGGCTGAGGCAGTTGTGGCAGCAGCCAAGAACCCGAACGGCGCAGCAGCCGGTCTGATGGGTGTCGGCCTTGTAAACAACATGGGCGGCGCACAGAACGCAGCCAACCTTTACGCAATGGGTGCTCAGCAGCAGCCTCAGGCAGCTCCTCAGGCGGCAGCAGGCGGCTGGACCTGTCCGGAATGCGGCACGCAGGTGAACGGAAACTTCTGTACCAACTGCGGCACGAAGAAGCCCGCTCCGGCCGGCTCCTGGACCTGCCCTGAGTGCGGAACTCTGGTGAACGGAAACTTCTGTACCAACTGCGGTACGAAGAAGCCCGCTCCGCAGAAACAGATTTGCGCAGCCTGCGGTTACGAAGTACCCGAGGGTGCAACCGTGAAGTTCTGCCCGCAGTGCGGCAAGCCTTTCTAAGGCCTTCCGGCGGTTTGATTCTTAATCATGACGGGAACGCTGCTTCGGCGGCGTTCCCGGTAACTTGTTTTTTCGGGAGATTACAATGGGCTTATTGGGCGACATTCTGAAGAGAACGGAACAGATTATAAAGAGCGAGACGAACAGCCTTGTCAACAAGATTGAGAACAAGGCGGCAGGCACCGCGGCGAAGGAAGTCAATGATACGATCAAGAACTATCATCTGACGACGAGGACATTTACCTATGATTCGCTTCCGGTGACACTTGACGAGCTGAAGGCCGTGCAGAAGAATCCGAAGGATTACTTCGAAACAGCGGCACTTGCGGTTCTGGCGCTCAATGTCTATGCGGATTTCCCTGAAGAGTGCGAAGCGATGATTGACTATCTGAACGGTCCCGATTCGGTTGCCGTAAGAGACATGCAGCTGATTCGGACGCAGTTCATGGAAGGCGGACGTTATACGGTTCGCTCCTACTTCAAGGGTGCAACACCCGAGAATAACTATACGGCATCGCTTCCGCTTACGATTACGGTGCACGACAACCCGTACAGCTATGATAATTCGAAAGAGGGCTATGTCAGCCTTTACATTCCGAGCGGCGGTGCGGACAACGACCGCAAGGTGACGCTTCGGACAAAACCTTCCACAGGAGAATGGTTCATTTATTCCTGGCAGGGTCTTTTGATGGGAATCCGTACGGCTAAGGAAGCGGATCCCTGGGCATAAAAGAAACCCGAAGATGTGCAAGTGTCGCATTTGCGGCAAGGGAGGAAGTTATGGATGAGGAAATTTTATTAGAGCAGGAAGCAGCGGAGGAAATCGCGGAAGCCACTGATTCGGGAGATTTCGAACCCGGCAGAAGACGCAGGGAGCGTAAGGGAATCCGGGGCACCTTCTCGCGCGCCCGTGCTTACAGGGGACAGGCTACGGCAGCCTTCATCGTGCTTGCCGGAGCTTTGGTTTTTTATTACCTTTTACATTCGCTTCCCTTGTTCGCAAACGGCCTGAAACGCATCCTGAGAGCCATCTCGCCGGCAATCTGGGGCTTCTGCATCGCCTTTTTGATGAGCCCGGTTGTACGGTTCTTTGAGAGAAACTTCATCAAAATCGGCGCAAAGCGGAGAGCAAAAGCAGGAGTGCCTCTCGAACAGGCAGAACGCCGTGTTCGCAACAGAGCCCGCGGATTTGCCATTCTGATTACGGTCATTCTGGTGCTTACGCTGGTAACGCTCCTATTTGTCGCAATCATCCCGGAATTCATCGCCAGCATCGGAACGCTTCTCGAAAATGTGCCGAATTACGCGGAATACCTGCGGGAAGTTTTGGAAAAGCTGATTTCCAGGAACAAATTCGTCGATGAAGCGTTATCCCCCATCATTGAGAATTTCACGACAGGCATTGAAAAATTCCTGAAAGACCGCCTGTCGGTCATCATTAATACATCCGCCACGATTCTGAAGAATACCGTGACGACGACGCTCAGAATCATCTTTAACCTTCTGATCGGCCTGATTTTCGCGATCTACATGATGAAGGACAAGGAATACCTGATCGGCCTGATTAAGAAAATCATCTTCGCGCTGTTCCCGAGAAAGACCGCGAAGGTTACGATTCAGACGCTCCATAAGGCAAATGGCATCTTCTCGACGGCCATCCTCGGAAAGATTCTCGACTCGGCCGTAATCGGAATGATCTGCTTCATCGGCACGAACATCCTTGGCATCTGGTTTGAGGGCATCGCGCAGTATAAAGGCCTTGTAAGCATCGTTGTCGGCGTCACAAACGTAATTCCTTTCTTCGGACCGTTCATCGGCGGCATTCCCTGTGCGGTGCTGATCTTCTGCGTGCACCCGCTTGACGGTCTGATCTTCGCGGCCTTCATCCTTGTGTTGCAGCAGTTCGACGGAAACTACCTGGATCCGCACATCGTCGGAAAGAAGGTTGGCATGAAGCCGATTTACGTGCTCTTCGCATGTACCCTGTTTTCGAACCTCTGGGGCATTCTCGGAATGCTTGTCGCGGTTCCGACCTTCGCACTTGTATATTCCATTATGAAGTCTTATCTCGAGGTCAGACTTACGGAGAAGAATCTCCCGAAGGAAACGGCCAATTACATCTCGACACCCGGCGCAATTCTTGCGGGAATGGGTGCGGACAGCGTCCCTCAGCCGGTTGAGATAGACGACAGAATTGATGTTGACGAAAGCACTAAAAAAGTATAATATAATATATCTTGCAGATATCTGTATAGGAAAATGACATGAAAACCCATACCGGAGCATCCGGCATGGGTTTGTCTTCCGTAAAGCGCGGGGGGATTTAAGGAATTCTGTTTTGTCGGAGGTTCGTATGATGCCTGTTTTGAAGCCTAAAAAGAGAAAGTTGATTTTGTGCCTGATCACAGCGGCATTTTTGTGTGTTGCCTGTAAGGGACCGGGCTCCGGAGACAAACCGGCGGATATCAGCATGGCGCCGAGCGGCGTTTCGCAGCCGAGCGGAAATCCCGCTCAGCCCTCAACTCCGACACCTACCTCGACACCGAGCCCGACGCCCACGATGACGCCGAGCCCGACTCCGACGCCCACTCCGATTCCCGAGGAGCAGTTCGTTGAACTCGGAAACCGGAAGAACGGTAATACGATGAAGGTCGGAACTTATCAGTATAATGTTGATATGAGCGGCATCCATATCGATGATCTGGAGGATTTCAAGTCCCAGCTTCGTGAGTTGCCGAACCTTCTCTACCTTGAGATGATCGGTTGCGGTCTCAACAACAAGCAGATGGAAGAATTAACGGAAGAGTTTCCGTCAATCCGTTTCGTCTGGAGAATCTACATGCACGAGACGCGCAAGGTTAAGAAAGAAACGCCCACACCCGATGCGGGTAACGGCGGCGAAGGCAATACAGACGGCGGAGGCACCACAGACGGCGGAGCAACCACCGGAGGGCAGGGTGCCACGGACGGCGGAGCAGCCACCGAAGGGCAGGGCGCCACGGACGGCGGAGCAGCCACCGGAGGCCAGGGCGCCACGGACGGCGGTGCAGCTACCGGAGGCGAAGGAACTACCGGCGGAGGAGATGGCGACACAACCGAGGACGACGAGTACGAAATCAAGGAACTCAAGCTTTTCTGTCGGACGGATGCGCTCACATTTTCCACGTTTAAATCGGACCTGACGGTTCCGGAACTGAGAGACGCGCAGGCAAGCCAGCTGAAATACTGCCAGGATCTGGTTCTTTTGGATCTCGGCCATAACGGCGTCGGAGACTGGAGCTTCACGAAAGGGATGGATTTGCATATCCTGATCGTGGTTGACAACTTCGACCATATTCACGGAACGATGCTTGACGACATCAGCTTTGTCGCGGATTTTCCGAACCTGATGTACCTGGAGACGTTCCCGGACAGCGTTTCCGATTATTCGCCTCTTGAAAACTGCAAGGAAATCGTCGACCTGAACATCGGCTGGACGCCGGTTAAGGAGATTACGCATCTGAAGAATTTCCCGAAGCTTGAGAGAATGGTTGTTACGAGAACCAAGATTTCGCAGGAAGATTATAAGACGCTTTGCGAAATCTATCCGAACGCGAGAATCGTCAATACCGGAAGCGAGCCTGTTACGAACGGATGGAGAACCCACCCGCGGTATAAGGCCATGATCCAGATGATTCGGAACAATTATTGGGATGACCTGTTCCGCACCGAGGCGGAGCTTGAAGAAGTTAAGCGCAGAAACATGTTGGTTATCAACGACGTCCGCTATTACGGAACGCCGTACATCCAGGAGATGCAGACCGAAACACCCGAGCAGGGAGAAGAGTTCGAGCCTTACAAGATGACCGACAAATACGGCAGAACCTACTCCTTTGAGAAGGTGATTGAGTTCAGTGTTGACCCGGGCAACATTCCGGTTGACAACAAGACCTCGAACTTCGGCGCTGTCGGAAAAGCTTACTCGAAGGACACCGGCAACGGCAAGATTCTTGTTCAGATGGACGACGGCAAGTACCGTTGGTTCTACCGTAACGAAGTCTTAGCGCGCACGCTGATCGAAAAGCTTGACGAGGACGGCTTCGTGAAGGAAGAGTATAAACGCGAGAACGTTGAACGCCGCGTAGCCGAGGAAAAGGCGAAGCTTGGCGAGAAGGATGACGACAGCAAAGAGTCGGCTGACTGAGAACTGTAAAGAGAAATAATAAGACGGGCAGAAAGGATTATCCGATCTGCTCGTCTTTTTTGGTTTGCCTTAGGAAAATGCCACGGCTGATGGTGTGCGTAATCAGCCCCTGCCGTGCGTATTCAGTCTTTCTCGCGCGTATTCAGTCGGCGCCACGTATCATCAGCCTTTGCCGCCCGTCATCAGTCGACGCCGCGAATGGTCACATTTTCGATATAGGGAAGAAGCATCTCCCGGAAGTGTTCAATCGTTTCCTTCTCGGGGGCGTGATAGACGCCCGGCAACAGGATTTCTTCGGAATCCCGGTAAGCCTGCAGGAAATAAGCCCTGCAGCCCCTGATCCATTCGCCGATCTCGCGAACGGAGGTTTCGTCGTGAAGCTCCGCGCAAAGCGTGGTGCGGAATTCGTAAGGGAGACCGCTGCCCATAATGAGGGCGACGCTCTTTTCGACATTGGCGGTCGAAAAACCGGGAATGCCGACGGTCTCGCCGTAACGTGCCTTGGAATTCTTGATGTCCATGGCAATGTAATCGACAAGTCCTTCCGAAATCAGTTCGGAAAGCACGGCGGGATTCTGCCCGTTGCTGTCAAGCTTGACGGCATATCCCATGCTCTTGATTCTTTGGATGAACGGCTTTAAGTCGGCCTGCACGGTCGGCTCGCCGCCGGTAATCGCCACGCCTTCAAGCCTTCCCTTACGGCCTTCGAGAAACTCGAAGAACTCCTCCTCGGGAATGACAGGCGCCTCCTCCGGGTGCAGCACCAGTCCGCCGTTTTGGCAGAACGGGCACCGGAAATTACAGCCGCCCGTAAAAACGGTGCACGCCAAGTGCTCCGGGAAATCAAGCAGTGTCAGTTTTTGCAATCCGTGTATCTGCATAATTCATAAGCCGGAATCAGGCTTCCGGACGATCCTCTTTTCTTTCTTTCTCGCGCTCGCGCATCTGCCGGAAGAACTCCTGCAGAATCTCGCTGCAGGGCTCCTTCAGGACGCCTCTTGTAATCTCGACCTGATGGTTGAATTCCTTCATCTGTAAAAGATTCAGAATCGAACCCGCGCAGCCCGCCTTCGGGTTGTCGGTTCCGATGACCACGCGGTCAAGCCTTGACTGTACGATGGCGCCCGCGCACATCTGGCACGGTTCCAACGTGACATACATCGTGCAGCCCTCGAGCCGCCAGTCTCCGATATGCCGGCAGGCCTGCCGGATGGCGGTCAGCTCGGCGTGCGCCAGCGTCGTATGTTTGCTCTTTCGAAGATTAAAGCCCCTGCCGATGATGCGCCCCTGATACAGGATCACACAACCGATAGGAACTTCTCCGAGTGCCATGGCCCGCTTCGCCTGATGCAGGGCCTTTTTCATATAAAAAACATCGTCACGAACTATTTCAGACAAAGCGTTTCTCCTTTGTCAATATCCATTTTTATTTAGTATATCATCAATTGTGTAAAATGTATACTTTTATTGCAAAAAAACCGAAAAATTAAGATTTTCAAGTTGAATTATACGGGTTTTCATAGTAAAATACGATAAAAGAGTGGTATTTTCCTTCGCTGAAATTGCGAAAAGGAGGGTATTGTGAATCTCGGACAGAAGAAAAAGATTGCCATCTTAATCTGTCGAAGCTCCGCCGAGTACCAGTACACCCTGTTGGGGCGTCTGGTTTCGAAAGCGCAGGAGCTTGGTTACTATGCCCTTGTCTATTCCTGCTTCGGCAAATACGGCAATAACGACGCCTATGACCTCGGCGAATCCTATATTGCGGACCTGCCCGATTTTACACAGATGGACGGCATCATCCTGGCGACCGACACCTTCGATAACCATGCCGTTGCGGACAAAATCGTGCAGATCGTGCGTGAGAAGGCGACCTGCCCGGTTGTGTGCGTGCGCCGCTACGTGGAAGGATTTGCCAACATTCTCGTGGACGACGAGCATGCCCTCGACGGCATCATCACGCACCTTGTGAAGGAGCACGGCTACCGTGACTTCTGCTTCGTGAACGGACCGAGAGATCATATCGATGCCAGGCGGCGACTGACTTCATTGAAAAATACGATGGCGGAGTTCGGCATCACCGTCGATGACGAGGATATCTACTACGGAAACTTCTGGCGCGATGTCGGACCGGCTGCCGTGGATTATCTGCTTACCGGGCGCGACCGCTGGCCGCAGGCGATTATATGCGCCAACGATTATTCGGCGATTTCCGTAATCGACGAGCTGCAAAGAAGAGGCATCCGTGTGCCGCAGGATATTGCAGTGACCGGATTTGACGATATTTCCGAGACCGACGCAATTGCGCCGACGCTTACCTCGGTGCGCGTGAACGTCCGCGAGATGGCGGAGCGTGCCGTTGAGGCAATCCGGCTGATGGAGGAAGGCGAGAAGGTTCCCGAAATCACTTACATTCCGACCCACGTGGTCATCCGCGAATCGTGCGGATGCGGGACCAGAAACGCGGCAAGGCTTGAGGCTGCGGTGAAGCGGTATTTCGACCAGGACCAGAAGACGAGATCCTTCCTGATGCAGTCCATGTTCATGAGCATTCATGCAGAGAAAGCGCGGGACATCGACGAGCTCAACAATGTCATTTATTCCTTCCTGAACCAGAACGAGCAGGTAAGGGACTTTTATGTCGTGCTGAACGATTACGACTGGCGCACCCAGGAGCCCGAGGAATTCCGCGGCTTTACGCCGATGATGCACCTTCGGACCGCCGTGCGCGAGAACATCCTTTTGGGGCATGTGGACCACGTCTTCGACATCCAGGAGATTCTGCCCGAGGAGTATGTCTGCGACGACCCGTGCGGCTATTTCATCGTGCCGCTTCATTATCACGAGGCCTGCCTCGGATACGGCGTCATGACTTATAACGGCGACGGCATCCCGAACCCGTTCTTCCAGCCGTTCATCACGAACGTCTGCACGGCGCTTGAAGAAATCCGTTCGAACATGAAAAAGGAGACGCTGATCGCCGAGCTGCAGCACCTGTATGTCAGCGATGTTCTGACCGGGCTCTCGAACCGCCGCGGCTTCGAGCAGAAATGCGAAAGCATGTATGACCAGGCGTGCAGAAAGCGTCAGCCGATGGCCATCATCGGAATCGACATGGACGGCTTAAAGGATATCAATGACACGTTCGGGCATTCGTTCGGCGACCTTGCGTTAAAGGCCATAGCAAATGCCATGTCGGCCGCCTGCTACCAGAACGAGTTCTGCTACCGGGTCGGCGGCGACGAATTTCAGGTCATTGCGCTTAATTACAACGAGGATATGGTTTTAGAGTACCGCGACCGGTTCCGCGCCTTCCTCGATGACTATAACAGCCGGTCCGGAAGACCTTACATCGTACAGGCGAGCTTCGGATACGTAATCGTGGATCCGAAGGCGAACATCCCACTCGGCGAGTGGCTGACTCTGAGTGACGACCGGATGTATGAAGAAAAGAACGCACGGCGGGCTACCAGAAAGATCATCCGCGATCCCGCGCCCGGGAAGGAGGGCTAGAGAATGGAGGACGAAATCACATTTTCCAACGTATTCGGCGGGGGCGGTGAGATTCGAAAGTATTTCGCTCCGGGAAGAGTCAATCTGATCGGGGAGCATACGGATTATAACGGCGGGCATGTATTTCCGTGCGCGTTAAGCATCGGAACATATGCTGCGGTGAGAAAACGGACGGACCGGAAGCTTCGGTTTTACTCGGAGAATTTTCCGGAGGCCGGCGTGATCGAGACGTCGCTTGACGATCGGGAATACCATAAGGAACTCGGCTGGACCAACTACCCGAGAGGGGTTGTGTGGGCAGCGGAGGAGGCCGGTTTTCGTGCCGACTGCGGCTTTGACGTGATGTATCGGGGAACGATTCCGAATTCCTCGGGGCTGTCGTCTTCTGCCTCGATTGAGGTGCTGACGGGCTTCTTCCTCGCGGATCTGTACGGGTTTTCGTATGACGGCATCACAAATGCGAAGCTCGGGCAGCGTGCCGAGAATGCTTTCATCGGCGTGAACTGCGGCATCATGGATCAGTTCGCGATTGCGATGGGGCGGAAGGGACATGCGATCTTCCTGAATACCGGAACGCTTAAGTATGAATATGCGCCGCTTGATCTGCAGGGCGTCCGCATCGTGATCATGAATACGAATAAAAAGCGCGGGCTCGGCGATTCCAAGTATAACGAGCGGCGCGCGGAGTGCGAAGAAGCACTTCGGTATGTCCGGCAGGTTGTTCCGGCCGATGCCCTCTGTGAGCTTACGAAGGAGCAATGGGAGGCGGCCCGGGAGGCGATTCCGTCGCCGGTTCTTCGAAGAAGAGCCGAACATGCCGTTACGGAGAACCTTCGGACGCTGGCTGCTTACGAGGCCTTGAAGCAAGGCAATTTGGCGGCGTTCGGACGGCTGATGAACGAGTCCCACATCTCCCTGAAGGAAAACTATGAGGTGACCGGGCGCGAGCTTGATACGCTTGCCGAGGCTGCATGGCAGCAGGACGGCGTGCTCGGGGCAAGGATGACCGGCGCGGGTTTCGGCGGATGTGCCGTGAGCCTGGTAAATGAGGACGCGGTGTCCTCATTTGTCACAAATGTCGGAAAGATCTATCGGGAGCAGATCGGTTACGATGCGACCTTTTACGAAGCGGAGACCGGAAGCGGTCCCCAAAGAATCGGGTAAAGAGAGGAAAGCAAAAGATGAATCTGGACGCAAATGAAAAGAAACGGCTTTTGGAGGTTTTCTCAGCCAACCTTTCGACCTACCGGAAAGCCATGAAATTATCGCAGGAGGAATTCGGCGCGCTGATCGGCATCACGAGACAGACCGTGAGCTCGATTGAACGCGGCGCATATCCCCTGACGTGGTCAATCTTTCTTTCCTGTCTCTTCATCTGCGCAGGCCATGTGCGGGCGAAGAAGCTGATTCTCAACACATTTGCCGGGGAGGAGAGCCTTTCCGAGTATCTTTCGAGCATGACCGGGGACAGCGGTTCGAAGAGCGCTTCGGCCGGTTACGGCTATGCGAGACAGGTGTATTTCGGGACCTGTACCGTGCGTGACGATGACGGCTATACGATTGTGGACTGCGATGCGAGCGTGGAGGAGCTTCTCGGCATTCGCATGAGCAGCGGCAGGAATTACAGTTATCTTGCTTTGATCGACCCCGAGGACCGCGAAACCATCCGTCGGATTCTGAACGAGAAGATCCGCAAGCAGATGGTTGTCTGCATTGAGCACCGCGTGCTGACCGGCGAAGGACAGCCGGTTTCGGTGCAGTGCTTTGTCCGCCGCCAGAAGAAGATGATGAAGAACGGCCTGTTCGACATCACGATTACGCAGGTGACCGGCGAGATGCTTAAGAAGCGCCAGGTGACCGGGCTTCTGACGACACTTCCCGTCGGCGTCGCGGTATTCGAATACCAGGGACGCATCGGCAGGGAAAATGTGCCGGAAATCTATTATGCAAACGAGACCTTTTACAGAGTCATCGGACATACCTCGGAGCAGTTTGCTTCGATTCACAACAATTCCCTTCCTGAAATCGTGGCACCCGACGATGTCAAGAACGTAAACCGCCTGTTCGACCCGAAGGCGGAGGTGCATTCGGTTTCCGAAGCCGAGTTCCGTGTGAACCGGTTCGACGGAAGCGTTGCGTGGGTGCACTGCAACGCCCTTGTCGTGAGCCGCAATTCCGACGGCATGAGCCTTGTAAGCTGTGCGTTCACGGAGATTACGAAGCGAATCAATGCCGAGATGTCGATGAAGCATCAGCTGGATCACTACCGTCAGCTCGAGGAAACCTCCGACGACATCCAGTTCGGTTACAATATCACGGATGACCGCATGAGCATCCCGAACAAGTTTGCAACGGCGCTCGGAGTCGAGAGCGTGATTCCGCGATTCATGGAGAAGGATCTTCTTAAGAAGGTCGTTCATGAAGAGGACTACGAAGCCTTCACGGAGACTTTGGCAAATGCCAAAGCTACCGGTGAGAGCGTGAAGGGCGAATACCGCCTCCGCCTTGACGGCAAGGAATACCGCTGGTGCCGCTTAAACGTCATCGGCGCGAAGGATGATGACGGAAAGATTACGTATCTGTACGGCCGCATCGCGCAGATTGACGAGGAACGGAAGATTCGCAGAGAGCGGAGCAACGACCGCATGCTCATCAACCGTCTGTCCTCGACAGACCGTCTGACCGGACTTTACAACCGTACCGCGTTCCGCGCAAGACTTCAGGAGACGCTTTCGGATCCGGAGATGGAGCCGGTGCACGCTGTCATTTACTGCGATATCAATGATTTCTCATACATCAATGAAAAATACGGCTATCCCGCAGGCGACCGGATGCTTCGGGAATTTGCCGCAATGTTCCAGAGAAAGGGCAAGAAGTGCTTTGCATGCCGCATTCATTCCGACTTCTTCCTGATTTACGTGAACGGTGAATCGAAGGAGCAGGTAATCGCCAAACTCAGAAGCTGGTCCAAGGTGTTCGTGGAGCATCAGATGAAGGCTTATCCGGGCATTGACATCCAGCTTTCGAGCGGAGTATATTTCCTGAAGAAGAATGACCGCGACATCCCGCTGGCGATGGACAATGCAAACCTGGCAAGAAAGCAGGCCAAGAGCGGTCAGGACAATCCTTACTGCATCTATTCCGAAGAGCTGCGTGCGCAGAGAAGCCACGAGCAGACCATTGCCGGTGAAATTCAGAACGCCATCCGAAACAACAAGATCGAGGTGTTCTTCCAGCCGAAATTCTCCCTTGAGACCAAGGAACTGATCGGCGCGGAGGCACTTGCCAGATGGCTGATGGACGACGGAACCTACCGTTATCCGTCGGATTTCGTTCCGATTCTCGAGAAAACCGGTCATGTCACGGACCTCGACTTCTGCATTTACACCAACGTGCTGCAGGCGCTTCGCAACTGGAAGAAGGCCGGCGCCCGTCTGGTTCCAATCGCCGTGAACTTCAGCAAGAACAACCGAAGCTTTTTGAAGTTTGACGAGAGAATCAGCCGTCTTGCCGAGCAGTACGGCGTAGAGAGCCGCTACATTGAAATTGAGGTCAATGAAGAGATGCTTCTCGCAGAGAAGGAGGGAACCTCGGATTCCATCCGCGACCTGCAGAACAGAGGCTTTAAGATCACGCTTGATGATTTCGGATCGGGCAAGGAATCGCTTTCCATGCTGATCAACGCACCGGTTAATATCGTTAAGATCGGCAGGACATTCCTGCAGAGAATCGGCCAGGGCGAGATGGAGCAGAACTATGTCCGCTGCATGTGCGACATGATTTCCGCCGTAAAGAAGGAAGCCGTTTTCGAAGGTGTTGAAACTAAGGAACAGGCCGACTTCCTTGCCGGATGCGGTTTCACGACCGCGCAGGGATATCTCTTTGAGAAACCGATGCCGCTCGAGGAATTCGAGAACAAGTATCTGAAGGAATACTTCCTTCCGTCAGCCTGATTACGTGCATGACATAAAACTTTCAGAAAGGAGACACCGATGGACAAAATAGCATATTACCTGTCATTTCCCTTCGTCCGGTATGCGTTTCTTGTCGGGATTCTGGTCGCGTTATGCGCTGCGCTTCTCGGCGTGATTCTCGTATTGAAGCGGTTCTCCTTCATCGGCGACGGACTTAGCCACGTGGCGTTCGGCGCCATCGCGATTGCTTCGGTGATGAAGCTTACCAATAACCTGGTTTTCGTATTTCCGGTTACAATTCTCGCGGCGGTTGTGCTTCTGAAAACAGGGCAAAGTAAAAGGCTGCACGGGGATGCAGCCATTGCCATGATTTCCGTCGGTGCGTTGGCACTCGGATATTTTCTTTTGTGTAAACGCCCGAACTCGACGAATGTGTCGGGGGACGTGTGCAGCACGCTTTTCGGTTCTCAGAATATGCTGTCGCTTCAGCTTAATGACGTATTGCTTTGTCTTGTCATGTCACTACTTGTCATCGGCATGTTCCTTCTGTTCTATCGGAAGATTTTTGCCGTGACGTTTGACGAGAACTTTGCCAGAAGCACGGGGCTTCATGTGGCGGCTTACAATACGATGATTGCCGCCGTGACGGCTGTCGTCATTGTGCTTGCGATGAACCTTGTCGGTTCTTTGCTGGTGTCCGCGCTGATCATCTTCCCGGCGCTTTCGTCGATGCGAATCTTCCGAAGCTTCCGGGCCGTGATGCTTTGCTCCGCGGGCTTCGCCGTTTTCGGCGCGGCGGCAGGAATTCTTCTTTCCGTCGTCTGGTCGACGCCGCCCGGAGCAACCATCGTCATTTTCGACATGGGAATGTTCGGGCTGTCGGCACTTGCCGGGTGGTTACTCGGCCGCTGAGAGTTCGCGTTCAATCGGGGTCTTGCGAAGTGAGTACAGCAGGATTCCGCCGAGGATGCAGCAGCAGATGATTTCGCCGGCAACAACGCCTGCGGCAAGCTGCCAGATCGGATTCGGAAGCTCGTAGGCATACTTTAACACAAACGGAATAATGATGCCGTTCGCGATAACGGGCGGAAGGGTGCAGATCCATGCGCCCTTATTTTTTTTGCAGGAAGGAATGCGGGAGAGCAGATAGGTTCCGATGGCACCGATCAGCGTGGCGAGCGAGCCGAAGATAACATCCGGGAGCGGGTTGCCCATCAAAAGGTTTGAAATGATGCATCCGAGGGTGAGGCCGGGAATGGCGGCCGGGGTGAAGAACGGCAGAACCGTCAGGGCTTCGGAAATCCGGACCTGAATCATGCCGTTAGCCAGGTTAAAGGCGTTGATGAAGTACGTCTGTACGAAATAGAGCGCGGCGATGATGGCCGCAACGGTGATAAATCTGACATCTTTTTTTCTCATTTTTCTTTTCGGGGCATACGGGCCCCTTTCCTCCGTAGTTTTGTTTTAAGTGAGGATGGTCACGAACTCACTTTTAGCATACTTCTCGCTTCAGCGAGAAGTGTGCGAAGCCGCCGCTGCGCCGAAGGCGCCTTTATTCGGCGGCGTACCCGTAGACCGCAGTTTGCTTCCGGGTGACGGTGTGCGAAGCGCGCCTCATTCGCGAAGCGAACTTAAATGGCGCGCGCTACCCGTCGACCATGCGTCCACAGGGTACCTATTCGGCATCTTTGTGTTTCTTCCGATGCCGCTTTCTTTTGGGAGCTTCCTGCTCCCAGCGGGCGATTTCCTCGTCCGGTATTTCCAGAACATACTTCTCGTACCCGTTGATGATCTGAGTGTCCCCGTAGGCGGTAACCCGCTTCAGATTCCGGGTATAATTGGCATGAACATGGCCGTGAATCATATACTTGGGGTGGTATTTGTCAATCATTCGGACAAATGCCGCGAACCCATGGTGTGCGATATCCTCCCCGTCACCGAGCCCTTCCGCGGGCGAGTGGGTCAACAGGATATCGAAGCCGCGGTTTCGAAAGATCCGGAACCGAAGCGAATGGATGCGATGCCGCATCTCCGTGTCCGTGTACTGGTTGATGCCGGGCTTATAGCGCATCGAACCGCCGAGCCCGAGAATGCGGATTCCCTTATAACGGTAAACCGTGTCCTCGATGCAGGTGCACCCTTCCGGCGGCTTCTTTTCATAGCAGTCATCGTGGTTGCCGTGAATATAAAGAACCGGCACTTTGGTAAATGTGGCCAGAAACGAAAGATACTCCGGTTCCAAATCGCCGCAGGACAGAATGAGATCGTACTCATCCAACATCCCCGGGGTATAATAGTCCCAAAGAGCCTTCGATTCCTTATCGGACACGATAAGAATCTTCACGGTAACCTCCCAATACGTTACATTTTCCTGAAAAATGCTACAGCTGCGTCTCTGCTTCCGGACGGAAGAGGGACTGTACGGTCATGAAGTCGCGGAATTCGTCGCGCAAATCGTCCGGACCCGGAATGAATCCGTGGATGCCGGAGAGAAGCTTGTTCATCGTAATCAGCTCTTCCGGCGCAAGACCGTCTTCCGCGCTTAAAGTCGTGCCGTCCTGAAACGTCAGAACACCGGAGAACGGAACGAGAGAGCGGTTGATGATGGCCGTTTTCAGCGTTTCCGTGAGCCGGTTCAGTTCCGGCGGAAGCTTTTGCGAGGTGATGACGTCAATGGCGCCGCTGGACATGCCCCACCAGTAGTTCAGCGCGTAAACGCCGACGGAATCGTCCTCATCCTTCCAGTTGTTATTCAAAATGCTTCTGAGGATTTCCTCGTACATCTTTCCCCA
>CADBTG010000029.1 GCA_902797475.1 uncultured Lachnospiraceae bacterium
ATCGGAGATCTTTCCCCGAAGTTTGCTGATTGCCACCATAATGCTGTTATCATCCGGGAATTTATCCTGATCCCATGCCGCTTCATAAATCTGGTTCTTCGTAAGAACGCGCCCCTGATTCTCCATAAAGACTTCAATCATCTTATACTCAAGCGCCGTCAATTCAATGGGAACGTCCTTTTTGTACAGTCTTTTAGACAGTGTATCTAACGAAAGATCGCCGCAGGTCAGTTTCTTCGTTCCAAGTGTCTTGTCGTATCCATAACATCTTCGCAGTGTGGCGCTGACTCTTGCGGCTGCTTCCATGGGATCAAACGGTTTTACCAGATAGTCATCTGCGCCGACATTCAAACCCTTAATCCGATCCAGAATGTCTCCCTTTGCCGTGAGAAACATGACCGGTACGTTGCTCCTTTTGCGAAGTTCCGAAACGAACTCATAACCGTCCATGACAGGCATCATAATGTCTGTAAGAATCATATCCGCAGGGCACTTTGCAAAGATCTCCAGTGCCTCTCTTCCGTTCTCCGCGCAGGACACTTCCATCCCCTGCATC
The DNA here is from genome assembly GCA_902797475.1 of uncultured Lachnospiraceae bacterium. Lineage (GTDB taxonomy): Bacteria > Bacillota > Clostridia > Lachnospirales > Lachnospiraceae > ISDg. The sequence goes on from CADBTG010000029.1 coordinate 557, forward strand.
TCAAGGCACACTTTCAACAGTTCTGCAATCTTCGGCTCATCATCCACCACGAGAATCTTGTACATTTTTCCGCTCCTTTTTTCAAACCGAAAGTCTCGGATTATTATAACAGAATCCACAAAATCTTACAATGTCAGCTTACAAAGTCAGGCGTCCGGACTCTTCGACGCATCCGCAAAGATCTGCAGTTCTCTTTCGTCGCTCTTCCCTTCATTTTCCGCCCGGTTTCTTGCTAAGCAAAGGAATGTGCCGTTGAATTATCCCCTATGGTTTGATAATATATGTCTAAAAAGAACAAGAAGGGAAACGCGGCCCGTCATTGCGGGTCTCATGGTACTGACGCCCTTCGAAGTCCGGGAGGAGAGCATGCTTGGGAGAATCATGAAAAAGAAGGGTTCCGTATCATTTGTGGCCAGAATGCTTTGCATTGTATTAGTGCTCACTACCTTGGCGGGCTGCCAGGGGAATGGAGACGGTTCGAGGCAAGGCGAGTCCGGTGCCACACCCACGGGAAACAGCGTTACGGAAAGCGTTGCGGTACCAACTATTACGGGAGAGATTGCTCCGACGGAGAAAGAGCAGGAGGACGTCATAACGGAATTGTTAAGTCAAATGACACTGGAGGAGAAAGTCGGCCAGATGATGGTCGTGTCCTTTCGTGTCTGGCAGGATCTGAGCGGGACAGCGGCGGAAGCGGGAAGCACCGTGGAGAGCCGGGAGCCCGCTGCAAAGTCTGCGCGGGTTAACGTTACGGAGCTCAATGATGCGCTCAGGGAATTCATCCGGGAGTATCATTTCGGCGGAACCATCTTATTTGCCGAGAATATTAAGGATGCGGAGCAGACGCTCCGCCTGGTCATGGACCTGCAGGCTGCCAATCAGCAGGGCGGAGGAATCCCATATTTCGTCGCAATCGATCAGGAGGGCGGCAGCATAACAAGAATCAATTTCGCAACCACAGGCGTGGGCAACATGGCGCTGGCGGCTACGGCGGATGCGGAAAATGCCACGAAAATGGCTCAGATTTACGGCACGGAGTTGCAGGCCCTCGGTATCAACATGGATTACGCGCCGGTGCTCGATATCAATAATAATCCAAGGAATCCCATTATAGGCGTGCGTTCCTTCTCGGATTCGCCGCAAATCGTTTCGGAGTTCGGCGAAGCATACCTTAGTGGCTTGAAGAGTACGGGAACAATCGCAACGCTGAAACATTTTCCGGGGCACGGCGACACGGGCACGGACAGTCACACGGGATTCCCCTGTATCAATAAGACCTACGAGGAACTTAAGGCATTTGAGATGATTCCATACGAGACAGCCATAGCCGGCGGTGCCGACATGATCATGACCGCGCACATCCAGTTCCCGGAGATTGAAAAGGAGACTTATGTTTCCGTTTCGACAGGGAAGGCGGTTTACCTTCCGGCGACCATGAGCCACGTGATTCTTACCGACATTCTCCGGGGCGACATGGGATTTGAGGGCGTGGTGGTAACGGATTCGTTAGAGATGGCTGCGATTGCGGACACTTTTGCCTTTGAGGATGTGCTTTGCTAAACCATCAGCGCGGGCGCGGACATGCTGATGCTTCCCATGGTTTATGATTCGACTGACCTTGACCGGTTGGAGAAAACCTTCGATCTGGCGATCAGGCTTGTTAAGGAGGGGAAGATTGACGAAGCCCGCATCGATGAATCCGTCCGCCGCATATTGACGTTAAAGGAGAAATACGGCCTTCTTGAGGAGAAAGATTTCAGCGTGACCCAGGCGAAGATTGATAAAGCCGTGGAAACCGTCGGCTGCCAGGCACACAGGGATGCGGCGTGGGACATTGCCGTGAAGGCGCTTACGCTGGTGAAAAACGACGGTCAGGCATTCCCCCTGAAAAAGAATGAGGGAGACGAAACCTTAATCCTGTTCGCTGACAGCTGTGCGAGCCGCGTGGGCTATGGTGAGCTTGCAAAACAGATGCTGGGCGACGATAAGATTACCGTAATGGTCAATACTGCGAAAAATGGAGACGATTGTCTGAGGGTAGCAAGGAAGGCCGCGCACGTGATTCTGGTGAACCGGGTTTACGGTGAAGCCTGCCTAAACCCGAATACGGGAGATGGTTTTTCAACCGCTGTTTTCGATGATATCATCAAAGCCCGGCATATGGACGGAAAGCAGGTAATCGTAATCTCTTCGCAGCTGCCCTACGATGCGGCTCGTTTCACGGAAGCAGACGCGATACTGCTGACCTACTGCTCGAGCGTAATGCGGACCATCCCTCCCGCGAGCGGCGAAGGCAGCGCCTATTCACCCAACCTGGCTGCCGCCATCGTCTCCTGCTTTGGAGAGGAAGCGGTAAAGGGACAACTTCCGGTCGACATTCCGACATTGGATGAGAACTATAAAATCACGGGGCATGTGTTATTCGGAAAAAGAGCGAATCCGTAGATTCGCTCTTTTTCCCTGCCCTATTTCTGATTTCCTCCGAGCCCCCAGTTCTCAAATGGAGGTTCATTGATTAGGAAATGTCCTCGGGCCTCAACTCATGGCTGAGATTGGTGATATCACGCGTTTCACCCATCGTGAAGCTATGCTCTTTTTCTGTCTTCAAACAGCCGTTTCTTAAAAACGTAGAGCTTTGTCAACGTCCCCGTAGCATACACGATTCCAAGGATC
>CADBTG010000030.1 GCA_902797475.1 uncultured Lachnospiraceae bacterium
AAGCCAGTACGAGGCTTCCTTCTCGAACGCCTTAAACTCGGCCGTCTCCGCACATTTGCTTCTGGCAAATGCCATCCGAAGCACCTTATAGCGGCTTCCGAACTGCGCACCGTAATCCACATAGCGGGGCTCGGTTCCGTAATAACCGGAATCAATCTCGGCCTGCGTGAGGAGTCCTTCCTCCTTCAGAACGTCGAGGTCGATAAAATACGGATTTCCGGCAAATGCGGAATACGACTGGTACGGGCTGTCCCCGTAGCTTGTCGGTCCGACCGGAAGCACCTGCCAGTAGCGGTGCCCCATCTCCTTTAAGAAATCCACAAATTCATAGGCTGCCTTGCCGAGTGTTCCGATTCCGTAAGGGCTCGGCAAAGAAAAGACGGGAAGAAGCACGCCTGCGCTTCTTCCCCATACATTCTGATTACTCCGTTTCATCGGTTTCACCTTCGATTTCGGTCTTTTTCTTCTTTCGTCCGGTAGATTTCCGCTTCGGTTTGGCCTCAATAGCAGGCTCCTCTTCCTGAATGAACTCAGAAAGGTCCGTCAGTTCTACCGGCTCTTCGGCAGGTTCTTTCGCAGGAATTCCCGCTTCTTCTCCCAAAATCTCATGCAGTTCGGGAGAATCCTGCTCAATTTCCGCTTCCTCTGAAACGGGTTCCTCCTCAATCGGAGGCTCTGCGGCTTCATCCGCAAAATCGTCCACGTCGCTCTTCGGCTCAGGCGTGCGCTCTTCTCCGGTAATCGGAATCATGCGCTGGCAGTGTGCCGCAACACGCTTGGAGTGGGTAAATACGACGATTGTATATCCGGCTCTGTTCAGAACCTCCAGGAAGTCCATATACCGGTCCACATCCGCAGATGTAAGAATCGCGGTCGGCTCATCCGCAAAGATGTACTTCGGCTCGGCGATCATCGCTCTGCCTGCCGCAATCTTCTGCATATCAAGATCCGAGAACTCCGTCGGATAGAAGCGTCCTTTGCCTTTCAGACCGAGTCCGCGAAGGACTTCACGCGCCCTCTTCAGCTTGCGCTTCCTCGTCATGAAGCGGTGATTTAAGGGCATCGTAATATTCTCAAAGATCGTGAGATCCGGAACAAGCAGCGGCTTCTTCGTGATGATGCCGCACTTCTTCGCACGGAACTGTGCAAGGATGAAGGTCCGTCCGAATCCGACAACCTTGCCGTCGATCATATAATGTCCGGAATCCGGTCTGTTCAGCCCGGTCATGATGTTCATCAGCGTCGTCTTGCCGCTTCCGCGCTTTCCGACGATGGCAACCATCTCGCCGTCTTCGATTTCCAAATTTACATTGCTGAGAATCTTCTTACGGGGCTTCGTGATTCCGAGGCCGAAGGATTTATTGATATTGACCAGTTTTAATCCCATATCACACCTCCTCCGTTCTGCGGAACATACGGCCGAAGTCGCGCACCATAATCCAGATGATAATGGCTGCTGTCGGGAATCCGGCCAACCGGAAGAATTTCTTCACAAGCGGCTTGTAATCGCTCATATGAAGCTTTAACAGCTTCGTGATGACGAAGGCAAATCCCACGGAGAACGCTGCTGCCAGAGCCGCCATCAAAATACCCTCAATCAGGTATAAAACGGCCATCTCCGTCCGATTTGTCCCGGTCAGATACAGCGAAGAATAGTACTCCCTGCCGACCCAAAACTTCCAGAACAGATAAAGCGCGAACAGAAGCATTCCGAAGAAGAAACCGTACTTCGTGTACTTGACGATCTTTTGGCTGAACTGCGGCGCCTTCTCGCGGTACAGAATGCTGTTCGCCGAGTCTGCGCCGTCAATCTTATATGACGAAAGCGGCTTCTTATCGGGGGTATCGCGTCTGAAATCCTTCCAGGCTTCCTCGAGAAGCGTCCACAACTGCTCCTGAGACTCGTCCTTGGTCAGGGTCGTCATGAAATATCCTCTGTTCATCATATGCTGATAGTGGAACAGTCTCAGACGGTTCGCCGGCGTGAATTGCCGCTCCTCTTTTCCGTAAGGTTCCTCAACAAAAACGGGGTCACCGTCACCCTCCTCCTTATCTCCGGTTTCCGTTTGCTTAGGCTCTACCGCCTTCTCCGGCGGCTGCAGGAAAATCATATAGTCATCAAGCTCGATGTCCATGCCGTATACTTTCCAGGTCGTTCCTTCCGGCAAAACCTGGAACGTCCTCGCCTTGGAAAGCTTCTTATCGATTAACAGATCAAAAGGCTCTGCTCCGGGAGCAAGCGCCTCACAGTTCCCGTAGGTTGCGCCGAGCACGACACGGGTATATCCCTCTGTCTCCGTCGCATTACCGATTGTCTTAAGCCAGGAAGGCGCATCTTCCGCATCCAAAGCAGCACGCTCAATATACAGTGCTTTAACCTCTCCGTACATGATGCCGCTCTTGATTTCGTTCTGCTTTTTGGGCGGGTTGTTACGGTATACGCTCTTCATCTCCTCGGTAATCAGAGCATCCTGAATGGAAACGCCGTCCGTATAGGGTCCGGCTTTCTCCTCTTTAAGTTCGTAAACATCTGCAAGGGAAATGAACGGACATAAAATATAGCTGTCGAGAACCACTTCCTCTTCACCGATTTTGGCTGTAGCACCCGGCTCCAGGAAGCCTACTACCTGCAATTTGATCTCGCCGTAGTTATCCTTGGCATCTATGATGTTACCGACCTGGTAGGCGCTCTCCTTCCGGTATTCCGAACCGAGCAGGACATAAATCTTATTAAGATAATCGTTAGGCATCCGGAAAAGCTGAATGGCCTCCTGCCCGAGATGAAACTCGCGAGCGAGACTCTCTTCCATCCAGATTGTGTTGACATTGGTGTACTTTGCACCGCCCGAATCAACATCCTTATTGTTGTCAAAAGCATCCGTCAGATACCCTTTGACCGCGGAATCAGGGCCTAAGAACGACTTAATCCCGATATATTCCTTCGCAATCTCTCCGTAATTCTGAATCCACGCTGCCTTCTTAAGCTGTTTGTTAAACTGCAACTCGGCTTTCAGATCACTGTCGGTTACCGCAGGACTATTGACCGCAATGCTGCCGGAGATATGTCTCTGCTCTGCTATAGTCGGAATCTTATCCTTTGCGTATTTGGTCGGAAACGCCTTCTCAAGGTCTGCCGTAAGGGTGTCCTGGAACAGCCAGGCGGCACCGCAGACAACAAAGAAAATCAGGATGATGAAGAATATATGCCTCTTCAACCCGAGAGAATAACGTAATTCCTTAATAAATCTCCCCATAGAAACCTCCAAAGAGCTTTCTCCTCACCGGCCTTCCGGAAAGGCGCGTAACTCTCCCGTCACGCAATGCAATAATAAAACAAAAAGCGAAAGAAAACAACGGATGCCCGGAAAATGTAACAGTTTTGTAAGATTTTTCACGGTCTGTACTGCAAATCTTCACGAAACCGTCGCGGAAAATCCGCTGCTTTCCGTCTTATAAAATCTCTGCTCCGCTCGGCATCTGCTTCTCGGGTGTCATCAGAGAAAGATTGCCGTCTGCGTCCTCTGCGCACAGAAGCATGCCCTCGGACTCGATTCCCGCAAGCTTCGCGGGCTTGAGGTTCGTAAGCACCATGACGCGCTTTCCGACCATCTCCGCAGCGCTGTAATGCTGCTTGATGCCGGATACAATCTGAAGCACCTTGCTGCCGACCTGAACCTTCGAGCAAAGAAGCTTCTTCGACTTCGGAACCTCCTCGCAGGCTAAAATCACGCCGACTTGGAACTGCAGCTTGGCAAAGTCGCCGTACTCGATTTCTTCCTTCGGCTCTACATCGACAACGCTCTGCTCAGCACCGTCTTCTGCTTTCGCGGCATTCTCCTTGCCCGCCGCAGCCGTTGCCGCTGCAACCGGCGTTCCCTGAGGGGTCTTGCCGTTCTTTACGTAAACTGCTGCCACGCGGGCCTGTTCCTCTTCGTACTCGGCCTTCTGTGCCGCACGGATTTCATCAATCTTCGGTGCGATTTCCTTCCAGTCGATGCGTGCGAACAGAATCTCGGGCGTCTCGGTCACCTTTGTGCCGCTTGCGTACAGGCCGAACCGGTCAAGCTCTTCATAGCCGCGAAGCTCTCCGTTCAACTGTGCTGCAATGCGGTCTGCGGTCTCGGGCAGGAAGCTCTTAAGAAGCGATGCGCCGACCATGATGGATTCCGTCAGGTTGTATAAAACCTCCGCAAGGCGGTCTGCCTTGGACTCGTCCTTTGCGAGTGCCCACGGCATCGTCTCGTCGATATACTTGTTGCAGCGCTTGAACAGCGCGAAGATTTCCGTGATGGCATCTGCGACACGAAGGTTGTCCATCTTCGCCGTCACGCGTGCAGCCGTGCCGGTTACTACGGCCTTGAGGTCGTCGTCGATTTCCTCAGCCGCGCCGGTCTGCTTCACAACACCGCCGAAATACTTATTGCTCATCGAAATCGTGCGGTTCACAAGATTGCCGAGCGTGTTCGCAAGATC
>CADBTG010000031.1 GCA_902797475.1 uncultured Lachnospiraceae bacterium
ATTCCGTTATTCCGTCCCTGAAAAATGGGTACGCTATTACGAAACAAACTATAAAGCCGAAGCAGAAGAGATGTTCCGCGCTTTTCTCACGGAGCCGGGTACGGCAATCCGGCTTAATAAGAGCCGCGGAACTGCAGAGAAGCTTGTAGACCTTCTTAAAAAGGACGGCATAGAAGCCGAACCCGGAATTCTTCCGAACAGCTTTCGCATCCGCGGCGGCAATATCGCCGGGACGGAAGCATATAAAAGAGGGCTTTTCTCAATCCAGGACGAGAGCTCGTGCCTGTGCGGCAACATCCTTCCGCTAAAAGCGGGCATGAAGGTGTTGGATGTGTGCGCGGCACCGGGAGGCAAAAGCCTCCACACGGCCGATGAACTGAGCTTTCTCGGAGGCGGAACAGTTCTTTCCTCGGACATCTCCGCGGAAAAGCTCACGCTTCTTAAAAACGAGGCCGAACGGCTCGGCTTTGACATGGTTACGGTAAAAAAACACGATGCGGCGGTCTTCGAACCGACGTATCGGGAGGCTTTCGACATGGTCTTGTGCGACCTTCCGTGCTCCGGACTCGGCGTCATCGGAAGAAAGCCGGACATCCCGCATAAGACCGACCCTGCTGACATCAAAGCGCTTGCGGACATTCAAAGAAACATTCTGAGCGCGGCCGTAAGTTATGTGAAGCCCGGCGGGTATCTGTGCCTGTCGACCTGCACGATCACGAAAGAGGAAAATGACGATCAGGCCGATTATATCCTGACGAAGGGATTTACGGTGTCGCATTTTTCAGAGCGGATTCCGGAGAAACTCCGGAAGCGGTATCACGACGGGCGCCTGCAGCTGTTTCCGCAGGACGGAACGGACGGATTCTTCACGGCATTATTTCAAAGAAACGGAGAGTCGGATGGACAGGCTTGATTTGAAAAATCTGACGAAGGAAGAGCTGGAAGCCGAGTTGCTTCGAATCGGAGAGAAACGCTTCCGGGCCGCCCAGATGTACGAATGGATGCACAAAAAGCTTGCGTCCTCCGTTTCGGAGATGACCAACCTGTCGGAAGGCCTTCGAAAGAAACTTGCCGAAGAGTATGATTACACCTGCCTGCAAAAAGAAGTCATGCTTCTTTCCGAAAAGGACGGCACGAGAAAGTATCTGTTCCGGCTTGCCGACGGAAACGTCATCGAAAGCGTCATGATGCGGTATCATCACGGAAATTCCGTATGCATATCGTCTCAGGTAGGCTGCCGCATGGGGTGCACGTTCTGCGCTTCGACAATCGGCGGGCTTGTTCGGAATCTTTCGGCGGCGGAAATGCTCGATCAGGTATATTCGGTGCAGAGGGACACCGGCGAGCGGGTCAGCAACGTTGTCGTCATGGGAACCGGAGAACCGCTTGACAATTACGACAATCTGATCCGGTTCGTCAAGATGCTTTCCGCAGAGGACGGGCTTAACATCAGCAGAAGAAACATCACCGTTTCGACCTGTGGTCTTGCGGATAAGCTTAAGAAACTCGCGGACGAGGACCTCGGCATCACGCCTGCGCTTTCGCTTCACGCGCCGGACGACGAGCTTCGAAAAAGGCTTATGCCGGTAGCGAAAAAGTACTCCCTTTCCGAGGTCATGGAAGCCGTCGATTACTATATCGAAAAGACCGGAAAAAGGATGACGACGGAGTACAGTCTCATCCGGGATGTGAACGATACACCCGAGCATGCAAGGAAACTGATTGCCCTTCTTCGCGGTCGAAAATGCCATGTAAATCTGATTCCCGTGAACCCCGTAGAGGAGCGGGAATACCGCCGGTCACATATTACAAATGTATTAACTTTTCAGAATTTACTTGAAAAAGCCGGCATAAATGTTACTATTAGAAGGGAAATGGGCACGGATATCAATGCCGCCTGCGGCCAGTTGCGCAGACATTTTGAGGAGGAGCACAAGGGATGAAGGCCATCGCGTTAACCAATGTCGGTAATAAACGAAGCATGAATCAGGACTTTTACTATTGTTCGGATGAGCCTGTGGGAATCCTGCCGAATCTGTACATCGTTGCAGACGGCATGGGCGGACACAACGCCGGCGATTTTGCTTCCCGCTTTTCCGTGGAACGTTTCGTGAATCTGATTCGTGAAAGCAAGGAAAGAACGCCGATTTCCGCCATCGAGGCCGCTTTGAAGACAACCAATGAGGAATTGATTGCAAAAGCGAAGACGCAGCGGGAATATGAAGGCATGGGCACCACATTTGTCATGGCAACTCTGCTTTCGGACGGATATCTGTTAATCGCAAACATCGGCGACAGCCGTTTGTATATCGTAAATGACCGGATCCAGCAGATTACCGAGGATCACTCTTTGGTAGGCGAGATGGTCAGAAACGGGGAATTAAAGAAGGACGAGGCGCGGTTCCATCCGCAGAAGAACGTTGTTCTTCGAGCGTTAAGCACGAGAACCGTTGTCAGTCCCGATTTTTACAAAATCCGTGTGAACCGGGGAGATTACATTCTCCTTTGCTCGGACGGTCTTTGGGAGATGGTAGAGGAAGGCGAGCTTCTGAAACTTGTCAGCGAGTATGAGGACGTTTCGGACATCGCCGAGAAGATGGTTTTCATGGCCAATGAAAACGGGGGCAAAGACAATATCACCATCATTTTAATGAAGGTATGAGACAGCAAACGGGGATTTAATTAAGAAAGGATGCACTTCAAATGATTACACCGGGCATGTTTCTGGGTGAACGCTACGAAATCATTGAGAAAATCGGTTCCGGCGGCATGGCAGACGTATACAAAGCCAAATGTCACCGGTTAAACCGCATGGTAGCAATCAAATTTCTGAAACCGGAATACTCCAGCGATCCGAAATGTGTGATGAACTTCCGTAAGGAAGCCGAATCCTGTGCGGGTCTGACCCATCCGAACATCGTAAGCGTTTACGATGTCGGCGACGAGGGCGATCTGCACTATATCGTCATGGAGCTGGTGGAAGGAATCACGCTGAAACGTTATATCGAGAAACGCGGACAGTTGGATCTTAAGGAAGCCATCGGCATTGCAATTCAGATTGCACAGGGCCTTGAGGCGGCGCATGCAAAGCATGTCGTACACCGTGACATCAAGCCGCAGAACATCATCCTGCCCCGTGAAGGAAAAGTTAAGGTTGCCGACTTCGGCATTGCCAGAGCGACGACAAGCAACACGATTCAGGAGCTGGCAATCGGTTCCGTTCATTATCTCTCGCCCGAGCAGGCAAGAGGCGGTTACAGTGACGAGCGAAGCGATATCTATTCCCTCGGCATTACCATGTACGAGATGCTCGCCGGCAAGCTGCCGTTTGTCGGAGACAGCAATGTTTCCGTTGCGATAGCGCAGATCAATAACACAGCTGCGCCGATCTCCGAAATGAATCCGAACATTTCTCCCGCGGTGGAGAAGATTGTCCGCAAGTGCATGAGCAAGAAGCCCGAGCGCCGTTATCAGACGGTCGGAGAGCTGATTGCGGATTTAAAACTTTCGGTGAACAATCCGGACGGTGATTTCGTAAAGACGGTCAGCACCCAGGTTTCGGATTCTCCGACAAAGCAGATTACCGCTCCGGAGCTGAAGCAGATTAAAAACGGTGCAAAGGTTGCGCTTTTCGATGATGACGACAGCGACGATGAGGACGAAGATCCGAGAAGAGCCGCGGCTGTCGTTCACAGAAGAATCGACGAGAATCCCGATGACGACATCGATGATGTCGGAAGCATCATGGAGAAGGTCGGACTCATCAGCAGCATTCTTCTGATGGGTGCCGTTGCCATCATCGTCATTATGGTTGTCAATAAGACTACGGGCATTTTTAATCGTAACAATGCCGGCAATCTGTTAAATCCGACAAAGCATGTCACCTTTACGCCCACGCCTACCGAAGCTCCGAAATCGGCTATAATGCCGAATCTCGTCGGACAGACATATGTGCAGGCTTATGCGAAGCTGATGGAACTCGATGTCAAAGTGAATATCAAGACAGCGGAAGCCAAGAGCGTCAATCCGAATATCCCGGAGGACAGCGTCTGTGAGCAGACGCCGGCGGAAGGTTCTACCTTGTCTAACGGCTCGGAGGTCGTCCTCACATTGAGCATCGGTAAAGGAAACATGGTCATTCCGGATGTGAAAGGGATGCCTCTTGATAAAGCCAGAGTACTTCTCGCGCAACTTATCATTTCCCGCGAAGACGGCGCTTATGACGACCGTGAGATCGGAACCGTCCTCGGAACGAATCCTCCGGCCGGAACGGAAGTTAAGAAGGGCTCCGAGATTGTGATTACATACTCGTTGGGACCCGAGATGGTGACCGTGCCGCGTGTCATCGGCATGTCGGTTGCTTCTGCCGAGAAAGCCATTAAGGCAGAAGAGCTGAAATATGAGATTAAAGAGGAGTATTCCTCTGTTGAAGCAGGCGTCGTATTTGACCAGACGCCGGGCGACAATACTTCGGTTAAGAAGGGCGCTACGATCACGATCTTCGTAAGCAAGGGCCCGGAGCCCACGCCTACGCCTACCCCGACGCCTTCACCTACGCCTACGCCTTCTCCGGAACCGACGCCTCCCGATACGACAGAACCCGACGGGCAGGACGGCGAAGGAAACTGACATGGCAGGCATGATGGAGACAACCGGTAAAATTGTAAAGGGAGTCGGAGGACTCTATCAGGTTTATGTTGAGGACCTTGGTCCGGTGAACTGCCGGGCCAAGGGCATTTTGCGATATAACGGAACTCGTCCGCTTGTCGGCGATAACGTGAAGCTTGCCATAATCGGCGGGAACGAGGGAAATATCACGGAAATCCTTCCGCGCAGAAACTCGCTGATTCGTCCCGCGGTGGCAAATGTCGATCAGGCAATGATCGTATTTGCCGTGCGCGATCCCGAGCCGCATCTGAACCTTTTGGACAGATTTCTTCTTTGGATGCAGACGGAGAACGTTCCGGTTGTTATCTGTTTCAACAAAACGGATAAAGCAAGCGAAGAGGAACTGAAGAGGTTCGAACGGATTTACCGGGGAAGCGGCGCAGATGTCGTATTCGCAAAAGCCAATGACGCAGGTTCAATGGACGGCGTGTATCAGGCACTTCTTAATAAGACGACGGTCTTGGCCGGACCTTCCGGCGTCGGCAAATCCACGATCATGAATTTTGCGAATCCCGAGGCCTGCGCCGAAACGGGTGAGCTTTCCGAAAAGATCATGCGCGGCCGGAATACGACACGTCATTCCACGCTGATGTATGTCGCTAAGGACACTTATCTTTGCGACACACCCGGATTCAGTTCCCTGTTTCTTCCGGACATCAGGCCGGAAGAACTGGACCGGTTTTATCCGGAGTTTAATGATTACAGAGAGCAGTGCAGATTCCCGGACTGTGCCCATAAAAAGGAGCCCGGCTGCGCGGTAAAGGAAGCTCTGAAGGCCGGCAGAATCGAGCCGGAACGTTACGAAAGCTATTCGGTTTTATACGATGAACTGATTTCTTCTAAGAAACGATAAATGTAACCTGCGAAAGGAAGTGGAGTCATGAAAGATTCCGGAATCAACCGGCTGTCCCCGTCCATTCTGGCGGCGGATTTCAACATTTTGGGCGAACAGATTGCCGCCGTATCGAAAGCCGGTGCCGATTTCCTGCATTTCGACGTGATGGACGGACTGTTCGTTCCGAGCATCAGCTTCGGCATTCCCGTTCTGCAAAGCATCCGTAAGAAAACGGATATGTTTCTCGATGTGCATCTGATGATTAAGGAGCCGATTCGCTATGTGAAAACGTTTGCGGAAGCAGGCGCGGATCTGATTACCGTGCATTATGAGGCATGCGGGAATGTCAAAGAAACGCTTGCGGCAATCCGCGAGACCGGTAAAAAAGTCGGAATTACGATTAAGCCCGGAACCGATGTCTCGGTGCTTGAAGATTATATTGAGGACGTTGATCTGATTCTGATCATGTCGGTTGAGCCGGGCTTCGGCGGACAGAAGCTTCTGCCCGAAACCTATGAACGGCTTAAAAAAGTCCGGAAGATGATTTCCGGCATGAAGAAGCCTCCGTTACTTGAGGTGGACGGCGGCATTACGCTTGATAACGTAAAGGATATTCTCGAGGCAGGCGCCGACACGATTGTTGCCGGAAGCTCCGTATTCCGCGGCGACATTGCGGAAAATGTGACCGCCTTCGAGAAGATTCTCAAGAATAAGGCAGGCGGCAAAGGTGTTCCGCTTCGCTGATCGGAAATAACGGTATTTGAAGGAGATTAAAGATTCATGAAATTAGGAATCGTCGGACTTCCCAATGTCGGGAAGAGCACATTGTTCAATTCCCTGACAAGGGCAGGCGCGGAATCGGCCAACTATCCGTTCTGCACGATTGACCCGAACGTGGGTGTCGTTACGGTGCCGGATGAGCGGCTTAACGTTCTTACGGAAATGCATAAGAGTAAGCGCACGATTCCCGCTGTCGTGGAATTTGTCGACATTGCGGGACTCGTAAAGGGAGCTTCTAAAGGTGAGGGACTCGGAAACCAGTTCCTTTCGCATATCCGTGAGACGGATGCAATCGTGCATGTGGTACGCTGCTTTGAGGATTCGAACATCATCCACGTGGACGGAAACGTTGACCCCGTAAGAGATATCGAAACCATCAATCTCGAGCTGATTTTTGCAGACCTCGACACGGTTGAGCGCCGTATCGCGAAGGTCGGAAGAGCGGCAAGCTTTGACAAAGTGCAGGCCAAGGAATTCGAGATGCTTAAGAAGATCAAGGAACTTCTCGAGGACGGCAAAAAGGCCTGCGAGTACACCACCGATGACGACGATGAAAACGGATGGCTCAGAGGCTATTCGCTTCTTACGAGAAAGCCCGTCATCTATGCGGCGAATGTTTCGGATGATGACATTGCCGATGACGGCGTGAATAATCCTTACGTAAAGAAGGTTCGCGAGTTTGCAAAGGAAGAAGGCTCCGAGGTATTTGTCATCTGCGCAAGACTGGAAGAGGAAATCTCCGAGCTCGAGGAAGACGAACGTAAGGAATTCCTGACGGAGATGGGACTTGAGGAAGCCGGCCTTGAAAAGCTGATTCGCGCAAGCTACCATCTGCTCGGTCTGATCAGCTTCTTAACAACCGGACCGGACGAGACGAGAGCCTGGACGATTACGAAGGGTACGAAGGCTCCTCAGGCGGCAGGCAAGATTCATACGGACTTCGAACGGGGCTTCATCCGGGCGGAAGTTGTCGCCTATGACGATCTGGTTGCCTGCGGCGGCATGACCGGAGCAAAAGAAAAAGGCCTTGTTCGCTCCGAGGGCAAGG
>CADBTG010000032.1 GCA_902797475.1 uncultured Lachnospiraceae bacterium
TACTCCGCGGCGATTGTCGGCGTGCAGAAGACGCTTCCCTTGCGGATTTCGTTTCCTTTTCCACGGGCAATTTCGATGACATGTTCTCGGAATTGTATTTGTGGAACGCGTCCACGATGGATTTTAGCGGTTCTTTCATGATGTGCTCCGTAGGGTCTTATTTATCCAGCATCTCCTGCTTCGGGATGACCCACTTTTTCTTTGATTTGTAGGCGCCGAGGAAGGTGCCGTCCTTGCAGTATTTGCGAACGGTGCTCTCGCTGCACTTGAAGATCTTCGATGCCTGACGGACGGAAAGCGAACGGTTACCGATGCCGCCCTCGCTGTCGTCTCTATCGCGCATGCGGACGTAGGAATGCCATGCCTGGAACATCCTCTTCAGCTTCGGAGTCGAGATAACCGTCTTGCCCTTGGAATCGACCTGCTTAACCGTGATGTAGCATCCGCGGGTGCTGCTCTCGATATCGGCCGCGCCGAGCTTCGGATCGATGGAACCTTCGAAGCTTCGGATATAGTATTCCGGCATATTGAACTGCGAAATCTGATAAGAAACTGCCGTGGTCGAGCCCGTCTTCTGAACGGCGCCACTCAGGCCGCGAATCGCGTGAGCCTTACTAAGCTGAACCTCGAGCGTGTCTCCGCTCTTAACCGCGGTGGCAAACTGAATTCTCGTCTCGCAGGTAAATACTGTCAAAGCGACATCGCCCTTCTTCGTTCCCTTCAGGGTGAACTTGAGGTCGTCCGTGCCGAGCAGGAACGCCTGTACGCGGCTTCCGTCCTTGCCGGTGCAGTCACAGATGCGGTAGAACATCGCATAATTGGTCACGATGCCGTCGGAACACACTTCATTTCCCTCCATGGAAGCGAGCGTGAGGTCGGCGGGGCCTTCAATCATGGCTATCATCAGCTTTTTCGAGGAATTAAGACCAAGGTCTTCAGGCGTCGGAATTCTCGGTGTCCGGCCGGCAAGCACCTGCGGGATCGGGACAAATGTGTGGTAACCGACGTTACTCTGATACTCCGGACGGGTACCGGTACAATAGGGTATGATGGCATTTACCACTTTCCCTCTGCCGCGGAACGCGATGTAGGTCGCGTCGGGATTGGCGCTGTCCTGCGCGGGGTCGAAAGGCGCGTTGCAATCCTTCACGTAAATCGCGGCGTTCAGACCCGTTCCGTCGACTTTGTACGCCACCACCGTGTGCTCAACATCGCTGTTTTTGCGCTGAATGGTAATGATGCTGCATCCGTCGTTTTCGATTCTTACTTTGACATCACCAATACGGTTGTACGTGCTGTTCGCGTTCGGATGTTTGGAACTCCACATCCACTGCAGAGTGTCCCACCCGTACCGTTTCAGCATGCTATCGGTAAGCGCAATGCCCCAGGTTTTGGCGCTGGAAGTCAGCTTGGAAAACTCTTTTTTGTTGCCGGTTTTATACTCGGAAAGTGACGGCTTGAAGAAGCCCATTCTATCCGCGGCAGCTGTTTCCGCGGCGGCGAAACCGTAAGATTTACCACCTTCGATAGCGCGCTCCGCAATCTTATAGAACACCTCGCCGTACATCCAGGTTCTCCAGATTCCGCCCTCCACGCCAAATGCCCGCGCGAATATGCGGTCCGTGAAGTCGTAGCCTCCGGTGAAATCACAGAACGGGAATCCGAGATCCTTTCTCCAGTTCTTCCGCATGGGATCGCCGTTATTCTTGTCGAATACGAACTCCGGCTTACTGTAATAATGCTTGGCAACGGCGTTTTCAAATAACAGATACTCGTAGCCTTCCTGCTTGTTCACATAGAATTCTCCGTCTATCGGATCGCCGGGATAGGTTCTCGTATAACCGCAGCTTTCCCACTCCGGAATATAGTACATCCATCCGCTGCCGACCGGAACGACGTAGCCGAAGGGCTTCCCGTCATAGTCGTACAGTTTGTTGTAGTCAGAGGCAAATGCGCCGTAAGAATGATACCAGTCAGAGGTATCAGTATAGTATCGATATATTTTCTCAGGCAGGACAACCGTATATTTATATTCACTCTTTCCGCCTCCGTACAGGCTGACGGCCGCGATTACCATGCCGTTTGAGAACCGTTGGGCGCTCATTGTTACGCCCCCGTTTCTAAGGACTTGATATAATGACTGCACGGGATACCAGTAATCATTAGCCGCGAAATCGCTCTGCAGATAACGCTCGAGAAATTCCCCGCCGAGGATGGTATTTTCCTCTTTCGTCGTTTCGTCACTAAGAGTCAGGGAGGTGTGGATAAGCGCTTTGCCCGGAAATAGCAGGGCGGTGACTTTCAGCCTGTCGATATCGATAAGGACCCGCTCCTCAATCGGGAAATCATTCAGGGTGTCATACTTCAGGTACTCCGCGTAAATATCTTGGTCTACGTAGATGTACCGGTTGTCCTGACTTCTGAGGACCATGCCGTAGTCATATACATAGGTGGAGGCAATTGCCGCCTTCTCACCGTTCTTTCTCTTGACAAAAAAGCCCGTCTTCAGTCCGGCGTCCGCCGCGGCCGATGCGGTGTCTATCCTCGCAATCGCGGCTTCGTCATATTCCGAGTTCAGCTGCTTCCAAAGCTCTTCGAAAGCTTCTTCCTCACGGATGTTTGAGGAAAATGCCGGCAATGCAATCGTAATTCCCCCGTACCGGCGGTTCAGATTTCCGCCGATGGAAGTCGTGCCGAGGGGTGCTACCGCAACCGAGTTTTCGAAGGTTCTGCGAAGCCAAACCTGATAGTTGACCGTAACCGCCAGCTCGCCGTCCAGAACGAAAACTCCGATATCATAAAGCGTCTCCGGACTCAGGGTTTTCTCCGTCTCTCCGGTCAGCACGCTGATCTGCTGCCTTGCGTTCTGGGTCTGCATGTTGACGCAGATCTGATACGCTCCGTCTCCAACCTTTTTGAAGAAGACTTCAAGGCTGTCCCGGTATAACCGAAGGAACAGAATCTTATTCGGCGCCTTCTTATGGATGCTCACCCGGCACTTGA
>CADBTG010000033.1 GCA_902797475.1 uncultured Lachnospiraceae bacterium
GCGTCCCTGCTTTGCGGGAAGCTTCTTTTCATAGTTGCCGAAGTAGGTTCCGCCGATGGCGGCGCCTTTTTTATACCTCTCCACGGAACCGCCGGTCCAGCCGAGTGCCTCGGCTTCCGCCTTCGTGATGTAGTTGCCGGGCAGCTTGCCGTACGTGTGGATGTAAAGGGCAACGTCATCCTTCGAATAATACGAACCGTTTTTGTCGATTGCCGGAGCCTCGGTCGGCTTCGGTGTGGCCGTGGGCTTCGGAGTTGCCGTCGGCTTTACGGTCGGCGTGGGGGTAGGCTTTCCGGGCAATAAGGTCGGTGTCGGCGTCTGGTCCGGTTCGACCGCTTCCGTCGGCGTCGGCGCTTCCGTCACTGTCGGCGTCGGTTTTTGTACAGGCTCTGTTGTTTCGGTCGGGGTCGGAGATGCTATGTAATCGGTCGGTTCCGGTCCGTCCGTATTCTGTGTGTTAAAAAATTTCCAATAAATGAAGATAAATGCGACTACTAACAGGACAGTCGCGATTGTTCGAAGCAGTTTTTTCGTTTGCGGTTTCATACGTTTCGAACCCACCTTTCTATACTACGGATAATGTACCATTTTCCGAAGAAAAAAGCAACACATTGACAAGAGCAGAGTCCTTTTGTAAAATAAAAAAGACTGAGGCCGGAGCCTCAAAAATGACGGAGGATGCTATGAAAACGATAGAAGAATGCAGGCTGGAAATCGAGAAACTCGACAGCAAAATCGTCGATCTTCTGGTGCGCCGGGTCTTCACGACCAACGAGATGGCGGAAGCCAAGAAAAAGCAGGGGCTCCCGATCTACGACCAGATGCGAGAGGACCTGTTAAGACGAAGAATCCGTCAGCTGGCGGGGACAGAATATGAGGATGTCATTTCCCGCATTTACGAGACAATCATTACGGAAAGCAAGAAGCAGCAGATGCAGCGCTTCTTTGAATGAGGTGACGTGAGTTATGGATTACGGTTCGTTAAGAATCGGAACGGGATATGACGTGCACCGCCTGACGGAAGGTCGGAAGCTGATTCTCGGCGGCGTGGAAATCCCGTTTGAGAAAGGACTTTTGGGGCATTCCGATGCAGACGTGTTACTACATGCCGTGATGGACGCGATTCTCGGGGCTGCGGGGCTCGGGGACATCGGAAGACATTTTCCGGATACGGACGATGCGTATCTCGGGGCGGACAGCAGAATGCTTCTTAAAAAGGTCCGCGAGCTGATTGCGGAGCGCTGTTTCGTCGTCGGCAACGTGGATGCGACGATTATCGCCCAGAAGCCGAAGCTGATGCCGTATATCGACACGATGAAGGCCAATATCGCGGAGGACCTCGGCATTGAGCCGGAGGCCGTCAACGTGAAGGCCACGACCGAGGAGGGACTCGGGTTCACCGGAACGATGGAAGGCATGGCCGCACAGGCCGTTTGCACGATTGTAAGACCGGAATTTCCGGATTTTGAGAGCATGCCCGGGTGTGCGGGATGCCGCGGATGTTTTAAAGGGGAGAAATGATGACTGCGGAAAGACTTGCCAAAGAACTGAATATCGGCCGGGGACAGGCAGAAGCTGCCGTCCGCCTTTTGGATGAGGGCAATACCGTGCCGTTTATCGCCAGATACCGTAAGGAAGCCACCGGCGGCCTTACGGACGAACAGTTACGTAATCTTTACGAGCGCCTGGGGTATCTTCGAAATCTCGATGAGAAGAAGGAACAGGTGCTTTCTTCAATTGAGGAGCAGGGACTCCTGACGGAGGACCTTAAAAAGAGCATCCTCGCTGCGGAAACGCTTGTGCAGGTGGAAGATCTGTACCGTCCTTACCGCCCGAAGAGAAAGACTCGTGCCGGCGAGGCAAGAGCCAAGGGGCTCGGGGAGCTTGCGGAGATTCTCAGGAAAGAGGAAAGCAGCGATCCCGTAAAGGATGCCATGGCATTTGTCAATGAGGAGAAGGGCGTTGCGACAGCAGAAGAGGCGCTTCAGGGCGCCATGGATATCGTCGCGGAGGAACTCAGCGATACGGCGGAGATTCGCGCCTACATCCGCAAACTGACGACGGAAAAGGGAATGCTGATCTCATCAGGCAAGAGTGACGAAACGACCGTTTATGACATGTATAAGGATTTCTCATCGCCGATCACGTCGCTTCCGGGACACCGGATTCTGGCGATTAACCGGGGCGAGAAGGAAAAGGTGCTGAGCGTTAAGACAGAGGCACCCGAGGAGGATATTCTCCGCTATCTTGAAAAGAAGACCGTAAGCCGTCCCGAGGCGGCGACGGCGGAATACCTTAAAAAGGCCTGCGAGGACGCCTATCACAGACTCATTGCGCCTTCGATTGAGCGCGAGATCAGGAATGCGCTTACCGAGAAGGCCGAGGAGGGCGCCATCCGCGTGTTCGGCAAGAACCTCGAGCAGCTTCTGATGCAGCCTCCGCTTGCCGGCAGAACCGTGCTCGGCTGGGACCCGGCGTTTCGTACCGGCTGCAAGCTGGCGGTAGTCGACCCGACCGGGAAGGTGCGCCATACGGTCGTCATCTATCCGACCGCACCGCAAAACCGCGTGGAGGAAGCCAAGAAGACCTTAAAGGAAATCATCCGCAAATACGGCGTAAGCGTGATTTCGCTCGGAAACGGAACGGCTTCGCGCGAATCGGAGCAGGTCATTGCGGAACTGTTTAAGGAGATGCCGGAGCAGCTGCATTACGTGATCGTGAACGAGGCAGGCGCTTCCGTTTATTCGGCAAGCAAGCTCGCTTCGGAGGAATTTCCGAATTTCGATGTCGGCCAGAGAAGCGCGGCATCCATCGCAAGAAGACTGCAGGATCCGCTCGCCGAGCTTGTCAAAATCGAGCCGAAATCCATCGGCGTCGGGCAGTATCAGCATGACATGAACCAGAAGAAGCTCGAGGAGAGCCTTTCGGGCGTTGTGGAGGACTGCGTGAACCGCGTCGGCGTTGATTTGAACACGGCTTCCGCGCCGCTTCTTTCGTATATTGCGGGCATCAGCAAGCCGATTGCCACGGGCATTGTCGCTTACCGGGAAGCAAACGGACGGTTCAAAAACCGCCGCCAGCTTTTAAAGGTTCCGAAGCTCGGACCGAAGGCGTTTGAGCAGTGCGCGGGCTTTTTAAGAATCCGCGGCGGAGACAATTTCCTCGACAATACCGGCGTGCATCCGGAAAGCTATGAGGCAGCAGAGAAACTTCTTGCAACACTCGGATACAGCGAAGAAGAGGTCGGGAGATCAGGCGCTACAGGGCTTCGAAAGAAGGCCGGAGACCTTAAGAAACTGTCGCAGACGCTCGGCATCGGCGAAATGACGCTGTCCGACATCATATCGGAACTCGAGAAGCCCGGGCGCGATCCGAGAGAGGATGCCCCGAAGCCCGTGCTTCGAAGCGATGTCATGAGTCTTGAGGATTTAAAGCCCGGAATGATCCTTTCGGGAACCGTGAGAAATATCATGGATTTCGGCGTTTTTGTGGACATCGGCGTGCATCAGGACGGTCTTGTCCACATCAGCGAACTGTCGGACCGTTATGTCAAACATCCGCTTGACGTGGCGAAGGTCGGCGATGTGATATCCGTGAGGGTTCTTTCGGTGGATATCGTCAGAAAAAGGATTCAGCTTTCCTGCAAAGGCATTGACGGAAATAAGCCGAAAACTTGATATTTTCAGGGAAATATGTTATAGTGTAAGTTGGTTTAGAATTATCTGATGTCAGGAGGAACGCATTTCGTGAAAGGTAAGCAAATTAAGGCATTGTTGTTGCTTTTGGTTGCGCTTTTGCTTACTTCGTGCGGTTCTTCCAAGCCGGACACGAAGAACGGCGCCCGGCCGGTTGTCATCGGTCTCGGAAAAGGCGACGGAGACAGCATCCCCTATGTGGATACGGACGCTCCCCCGGCAACGCCGACTCCCACGCCGACGCCGACACCGTCCCCTACGCCGACTCCGACACCAGTGCCTACCGGGGAAGTGAGTCCGTCGGTAACGCCTGAGGCGCTCGGCACATTTTCCGCAGAAGACTGCATGATCATTGTTGCGGGAGTGGAGATTCGGACCGGCATGGATTACACGGGAAAGGAGAATCTTCCCGGTGAAATCATCGACAAGCTCGAAGGCGTGGCCTGTCTGGAAGCGGGCAATGACATCAACTACTACTACAAGGACTTTCATGTTGACACCGTAACCAAGGACGGAAAGCAGATCGTCTACAGCGCCGACTTTACGGGAGGCGGAGCGGTTACGTCGAAGAAGATCGGAATCGGCAGCACGGAGGAAGAACTGCTGAGCACGTACGGGGAACCGTATTCCCATACGCTGACCGGCATGATTTACCAGGACGGCGTAAGGCACCTGACATTCTACCTTGCAAAAGGCAAGGTTACCGAAATGGTGCTGTCGGATTCGAGTTTTCACTAGGGATTTCGTAATCCCGGATAAGGGGTGAGAAAATGAGCGTTCGGGAACGCAAAAGAAAGAAACTGATACGTTCGCTGATCTACGGGTCGATTGCGCTCGTGATCACATCTGTTCTGATTGTGCTTTTGGTGCACAAGGTTTCGAAGATTTTCGGCGAAAAGCCGGTCAGCGATGCCGACAAGACGAAGAAAACAGTTTTCAACACGCCGACGACGGAGCCCTGGGATCCGAACGGCATTCCGAACATTGAGCACATCATTGCTTCCAGTGAGGTTCTTTCGGTTCATTACGAGAGAGTAAAGGGCGTCGGCAGCTACGAAATCGACTACCGCAGTGAAGCCGGAGAGTGGCAGCAGGCCGAATCGAAGGAGACGTCCTGTCAGATTCCGATCAATTCCGGCTTTACCTATCATGTCCGGATCCGTTCCGTGAGCCCGACAGGGCAGTTCGGACCGTATTCCGAGGAGGCCGTGGTCTCCGCGGAAGCCGTGATTCCGGTCATTAAGGCCGAGAAGAAGACATCGTATAACATCACATTTTCCTGGCCCTTAACAAGGGAAAATGCGACCTATGTATTTCAGTACCGCCCGAAGGGCGAGACGGAGTGGCACGAGTTCCCGCTTGAGAAGCCGGAAATCGGTGTCGGTGGCCTTCGAAAAGGCGAGATTTACGAAGCTGTTGTTGCCGCTTATAAAGACGGCTTTGCAACGCTTCGTTCGGAGGTTACGGAGTTCACGCCCGGCGGGACCGGATACGCGGATCCGTTTTATTGCGTGAATGCCTTCGTAAAGGTCGGCACGGAAACCAAATCCGTTACCTACACCGCAGAGCAGGGCTGCCTCGGCGTGCATTGCTGGGCGCAGTTTGAGACACCGCTTTGCTCGGACGTCGATCTCTCCGAGGAACTGCTTAAGCTTCCCGGCGGAACGGCCATGACGATTGTTAAGGATGCAGACGGCAATTACATCTGCGAGAAGGACGGAAACCGGTTCAGCATTTATGTGAATGCAACCGTGAACAACGAGCAGAAGGAAGGCTGGGTCCTCGGAAACGCCCTGTTCGTCGACCTCGCCATGATTTATCCGGATTCCAATCCGTATTCCGTTCATTATAACCGTACCAATGCGTACAGTTCGCTGTTTACCTGCGGCGGCAACGGCAAGAAGGTGGACTTAAAGAGCGAGGACAAGACCCGTTACAATCCGCTGAAGGCCAAAAACGGCAAGGAATCGCTTACCGTTTCCGGTTTCAACCAGATTAAGGACGTAACCGGAAAAGTGCTTCCGAACTACGGCCCGAGGGAACAGATGCCGGCCGTTTTGGATGTTGCTCTGGCGCTTCTTACGGCACAGCGGAATGCCCTTGACAAAGGATACGCGCTTCTGATTTACGAGTCTTATCGTCCGAACTCCACCTCGAAGAAGGTTTATGCCGCGATGACGGACAACAAGTACTTCAAGGAAGAGATCGAGAAGGACAAGAAAAAGCGTACGCTTGCCAACGGATTCCTTGACAAGAATTACACGGAAGCTTATTTCATTGCCAACAACTCCAATCATAATAAGGGCATTGCCTTAGACCTCACGATGCGTAAATTCACTTCTGTCGAGGAGCTCGGCAAAGAAGTGGAAATGCAGACGAAGATGCATACCCTGGACTATCGTTGCGATATGACCTATAACACCAGGGAGGCCAATACACTTTATTCCATCATGACCACGAACACCGGCCTGGTTCCGCTTGTGGCCAAACAGGAATGGTGGCATTTCGAACTGTCGAAGGATCCTTTACAGTTCCCCTGCGTGAAGGAATACATATTTGCCAACTACAAGATTTGACGGAGCATTCATGAGTGACGAATTGAATAAAATCGAAGAGGGCGAAGAATTCGCACAGGTTACCGGTGAGCCCGTTTCCGTTTCGGAAACGGACGCGGTGCTTCGTGCGGATTTTTTGGATGAAATTCCCGGCAGCGCAGACGCGGAAGTCATAGCGAAGCTTGAAGCCGAAGAAGATCTTCCGGAAATCTTCGATGATATCGAGGAAGAGGCCGAGGAAGAGTTTCTTACGGGGCTTCAACAGGAAAAGCGCCGCAGAATGAGAACCATTCTTGTCTCTTTGTTTATCATCGGTGCTCTGCTTGCGGGGTTCTTCCTGCGCCATTACATCACGATGTCCGAAGGATGGCACCGCGGTTCCGCAGGCACCTATTTCGTGAGCAACGGAGAGCGGGTTACCGGCCTTCAGCTGATTGACGGCGTGGTTTATCTGTTTGACGGGAAGGGCTTTTTGCTCGAAGGTCCCGCCGAGGCAGACGGAAAGATTTATTATTCCACGAAGGACGGCATCAAAAAGGGTGTCGCGGAAATCAACGGGGAAGCGTACTATTTTTCAGAAGAAGACGGCGTATTGCGCCGGGGCTTCTATACCGAGAACGGCGTGGCATATTTCCGGAATTCTCACGGATTTGCCGAGCCCGGCGTGCGGGCTGTCGGAACTTCGAAGTATTTCTGCGCAGAAGACGGCAGGCTGATTGCGGGATGGGTTGAGTTTGACGAGGGACTCCGATATTTTAAGCCCTCTGACTATACGATGGTGACCGGCATCGTTCCGATTGACGAAGAGAGTTATCTCTTCGACTGGAACGGCTATCTTAAGACCGGCTTCATCCGCGATGACGAGCATTGTTATTATGCATCCGAGAACGGTGTTCTTTCGTTCGGAAGAACGAAGGTGGACGGAAAGGATTATTACTTCGCGGAAGACGGCGCTGCTTTAAACGGTGTTAACGAGGTGGAAAGCGCGGCGTGGTATTTCAAGGAGAACCAGTACTGCTTCGGCTGGATTGAAGACGAAAGCGGGCGGTACTACGGCGGCGTGACCGGTTTGTATACCGGAATTCACACGCTGGACGGCAGGGAATACTACTTCGAAGAAGATTACCATCTGGCACGCGGCTGGATCACGCGCGGCGAGAGCAAATACTATTACGACACGGAAGGCATCATGCTGACCGGATGGCAGACGATTGATGACAACCGGTACTGCTTTGCCGCTTCCGGAGAATTATATACAGGCGAGCGTGAGATCGAAGGCGTCACCTACCTGTTTAGGGAAGACGGCGTTTACTACGACGGATTCGTGGATACCGAAATCGGACATCAGTATTTTGTTCGCGGCTATCTGCAGACCGGCGTGACCAAAATCGAAGAAAAATACTATTACCTGAATAAAGACGGCATTCCGACCGGCGGAATGCAGACGGTGAACGGTCTTCCGGCATGGTACCTTGAAGACGGAAGCGCTGAGACCGGCTGGAAGAATTACGAAGGAAAGAAGTATTATCTCGGCACGGACGGTGTCATGAATGTCGGGAATACGGTTATCAACGGAAAGCATTATTACCTTTCCCGCGAAGGCGGCTTCCTGGAGGCCGGCTGGCATACTGACGGCGGAAAATTCTACTCCTATCAGGACGGTACGATGGCAGTCGGTGTTGTCCGGATCAGCAATGTCCTGTATGCTTTCTCGGATGCGGGATACCTGATTACGAAGGAAGGACTCCAAAAGGTAGGCGGCAAACTCCGTTACGTTTACAGCGACGGAAGAGTGGCCGTGAATACCGAGATGACCGTCAGCGGCAAGCCTTACAAGATGGACGCAAACGGTGTTGCCACGGTGAAATTCGGGCAGATCACGGAAGCAACGCTTGACGAGTATCTGAAGTATATCGTCGAGGTTGAGGTCGGAAGCAAGGATATCCGCGCCCTGTATAACTGGGTACGCAGAAAGATTCCGGTATATTCCTACTATTCCTCTGCCGACAAGGGCTCGAGAACGCTTGCCATTGAAGCCCTGAACCGCGGAAACGGAGCCTGTTGGCATTATGCCGCTTTGATGACGCTTGTATTGAAGGCGGCCGGATATGATGCCAGAGTCGTGAAGGGCGGCGGCCATTCCTACGCCGTTCACCATTGGACTGTCGTATGGCAGAACGGACAATGGCTTCATATTGATGCGATGAGATTTGACGCGTCTGTCTTCCTTGTTACGGATGCCAACCTGAAGAATTTCAAACACTGGTATACAAAGTCCTCAATCGGCCCGCAGAAGGGCAAATCCGGTTACACGGATAATTATTACTACGGTTATACGCTTCCGTAACAGGAGATAACATGGTATTCAGTTCCGTCGTATTTTTGTGCATTTTCTTTCCGATTGTGTTTCTATTGCACACCGTTTTACCGAACGGGGCGCTGAGAAACGGGATATTGGTCATCGCGAGCATATTGTTTTATGCATTCGGGGAGCCGATTTACGTGACGCTCCTTCTGATATCCGCGCTGGCCAACTATCTGTTCGGACTGTTTGTAACGGGAAAGCACCCGAAAGCGGTGCTTTCCCTTGCTGTTATTCTGAACATCGGAATGCTTTTGGTTTTTAAATATGCAGGCTTCTTCGCCGTGACGCTTAATAGGATTCTGCCGGGCGGCCTCTCGGTTCCGGTTCCGAAGCTTGCGCTTCCGATCGGCATATCCTTTTACACGTTCCAGGCGCTTTCCTACGTCGTAGATGTGTATCGCGGCCATGCGGAAAAGCAGAAGAGCTTCTTTCGGCTTCTTCTCTATATTTCCTTCTTCCCGCAGCTGATTGCCGGCCCCATTGTCAAATACCATGACATCGCGACGGAAATCACGGACCGCAAGGTCACTGTGGACGGCGTGTACAGCGGAATCATCCGCTTCAGCGTCGGCCTCGGAAAAAAGGTATTGATTGCCAACGCGATGGCAGTCCTTGCCGATGCCGTCTTCGCGCTTCCGAAATCGTATATCGGTCTGCTTGCGGCGTGGGTCGGCGCGATTGCCTATGTCCTGCAGATTTATTTCGACTTTTCCGGTTATTCCGACATGGCAATCGGCCTCGGCCTCATGTTCGGCTTCCATTTCCATGAGAACTTCAATTATCCGTATATTTCGGGAAGCATTACCGAGTTCTGGAGACGCTGGCACATTTCCCTTTCCTCGTGGTTCCGCGATTATCTCTACATCCCGCTCGGCGGCAACCGGAAGGGCAAAGCACGTACGATCTGGAACAAGTTCGTTGTGTTTTTCTGTACGGGCTTCTGGCACGGCGCCAACTGGACGTTCCTGATCTGGGGTCTCTACCACGGCGTCCTTGAGATGTTTGAGGAAAAGCGCTGGATTCCGATACACTGGGGAATCAAGGTGCTGAACCATATTTATACCTTGCTTGCGGTGACCGTCGGATTTGTCATCTTCCGTGCGGACGATATGTCGCAGGCTTGGTATATGATTAAGAGCATGTTCGGCTTCGGCGCTTCGAACGGTTTCGGATATGTGAAGGCCGTCTCGATGCTGTCGCCGTATATTCTTGTCATGATGATCCTGGGAATCGTTGCTTCGACCCCTGTGTGGAAGCTTCTTTCCGCAAAATTCGCCGCAAGCAGGTGCGGCAAATACATGCACGAGCCCGTCGCCATGGCATTTTCCATTGCCGTTTTGGTGCTTGCCCTGATGGCGATTGCCTCCGACAGCTACAATCCGTTTATTTATTTCCGCTTCTGATTCGGGGAGTTTATGAAGAAGAAAATCATTTTCATAATTGTATATATGGTTGTCTGCGTTACCCCGTTCGCAACGCTCTGGTTCATGAAAAATGACACGTCGGAGCAGGAGAAACGCGAGCTTGCCGCTTTCCCGAAGCTTTCGGAAGACGGCACTCCGAATACGGCATTCTTTACGCAGTTTGATGACTGGTTCTCGGACCATCTGGGCTTCCGTTCCTACCTGGTTTCCGCCCAGACCGCGCTTAAGGAATATGCTTTCGGCGAGTCCGCGGAGCCTACGGTCATCCTCGGGAAGAACGGGTGGCTCTTCTATGAGAAGACGCTTGACGATTACTGTCATATCGCGACGCTTTCGAAGAGAAATGCCGACAATGTCGCTTACAGCATGAAGCTTCTTCAGGAATACTGTAACGCGCAGGGTGCGGATTTCGTGTTCACGGTTGCGCCGAACAAGAATACGCTGTATGCCGATAACATGCCGGGACGGTATGTGCGGCTTTCCGAGGATTCGAACCTTACAAGGCTCGAGAGTTCGCTCGCCCGTTACAACGTTCCGTATGCAGACCTGAAGGCGGCATTCATGAATGACGGCCGGGTTTTGTACCAGCCGAGAGATTCGCACTGGACATATGAGGGCGCGATGCTTGCCTACCGGACGATTGTCGCAAAGCTTTCGTCGGAACATGACATTTTCCAAGAGATCACTTATACGGAGCGGCGTGACTGGGACGCCGATCTGGTGAACATGCTGTATCCCGGTGCCGCGGACGATGATCCGCAGGTTTATCCGAACCTCGAGTGGTCCTTCGTCGTCAAGGGCGACACGGTTTACGACGAAGCGCTTGTCATTGAAACGATTGCCGGAAGCGGAGAGGGAAGTCTTCTGATGTTCCGTGACTCCTTCGGCAACACGATGTGGCGTTATTTCGCGGAGAGCTTTGAAAAAGCCGATTTTGAGCGGGCTTTTCCGTACCGCATGAGCTTTGTCGACCGCATCGGAGCGAGCGCGGTTGTCATTGAAGTCGTGGAAAGAAACCTGATCAATCTGGCCGAAAAGGCGCCGGTCATGAAAGCGCCGAAGCGGGACATTCAGATTACGGACGCTTATGACATGAGCGGCCATCCGAACTGTATGAAGACCGGGGAATCCGCCGGATTACTGCATGTTTACGGTGCAATCGATCCGGAAATTCTCGGAGAGAGTTATCGGGTTTACCTGGTCGTTGAGGATGAAGAAGGAAAGGCATTTTACGAGGCTTTTCCGATATTGGAAAAGGAATTACTAAACGAGGACGAAACGGGAGACAACGGTTTTTCCGCATATCTTCCCGCAGAGCTTAACGGCTCTTTATCAGGAGTACTCGTTTGGACGGACGATAAGTATTACTACCAGCAGTTCCGTTAGAATGGAGATTATTATGGAGAACAGATTACAGTTATACAATACACTTACCAAGCGCGTAGAGCAGTTCGTGCCGAACGTTGACGGAAAGGTCAACATGTACACCTGCGGTCCGACCGTGTATCATTTTGCACATATCGGCAACCTGAGAAGCTACATTCAGGAGGACGTTTTGGAGAAAACGCTTCGTTACCTCGGCTACGATGTGAAGCGTGTCATGAACATTACCGACGTCGGACATCTTTCAAGCGATGCCGACACCGGCGAAGACAAGATGTTAAAGGGCGCGCAGCGCGAGCATAAGACCGTTATGGAGATTGCGCAGTTTTATA
>CADBTG010000034.1 GCA_902797475.1 uncultured Lachnospiraceae bacterium
ATGGCATTTGCCGTAAGACATGATTATCTCGAGAGAGACGCGGCAATTCAGTTCTCGTATCTTGCCGAGAGGCTTCGGGAGTATAAGGACATCTGCTATCTGGTGCTTTCCGGAATTTACCGGAAGTTCCAGCTTAAGGAAGCGCTTTCCGCGCTTTGCCAGATGCTGATCCGCGCGCGGAAGAAGGACCTCATCTACGCCGAATGGTATAAGAAGGGCGTGGAAGAGCAGCTTCGGATTCCGGAACTGTATGAATACTATATGTACACGAAGAACGGCGACACCGACGAAGTGCTCGAGCCGGCCGTTCTGACGTATTTTGCCTATAACAGCAAGCTTCACGACAAGCGCCTGTCTTATCTGTACGCGAACATCGTCGTGCATAAGGACAGCAACCGCGAGGCGTTTGAAAGCTATAAGAATAAGATTTTCGAATATGCGCTTACGGAGATGCGCGAGCAGAAGAACGATCCGTTCCTGACGATCCTTTATAACGAGTGCATGAACGACGAGACGCTTCGGAAGGAATTCCTGAACGGTCTTGAAGGCATCGCGTTCCGCCATGAGATTCGCTGCTCGGCACCGGGCATCCGTTACGTCTGCGTGGCACACCGCGAGTTGGATACCGAGACCGTTGTGCCGTTTGTCGGCGGAATTGCGCAGGTGGACATTTACACGGAGCATGCCGTGATTGTCCTGATGGATGAAAAGCATAACCGTTATCTGCACGGCATCCCTTATGAAGACCATAAGCTGATGCATGCGGAGGACAGCTTCCAGGAGGCTTATCAGGTAAGCCCGGGAAGCAATATGATTCTTCTGTGGCTTGCGGAGAAAGCTTTGAAGGAAAGAAAGACCGATGCGTATTCCATCGAACTTCGCAAGAAGGCATCCCGCATTCAGGGGCTTCGTCCGGCATTTGCCGACGAGCTGAACCGGGCGCTGATCCTGCATTTTTATGACAGCCTTGAGGATTCCCGCCTGGATTCCATGTTCAATGTCGTGAACTGGGCCGTCATGCCCGACAAGCAGCGCGGTAAGATGCTCGGACTTCTGATCAATCGGAGCTCTTACGAAAAGGCGCTCGAGCTGATGCTCGCCTACGGTTATAAAAACGTGGAGATGAAGGCACTCGAACGGTTCGCCACGGAAATCCCGCAGGAGATGATCAACGACAACATTGAGTTCATGACGGATTTCATGTATGACATTTTCCGTCAGGGACGTCGCAGCAGCCGAATCTTTGCGGTGCTTCTCGAGAATTATCAGGGCCGCACCGTGGATATGTATAACCTCTGGCAGGAGGCCAATGACAAGCAGATTGACACGTCGAAGATGGACGAACGTCTTCTGGCGCAGATTCTGTTCACGGAAGCTTATCTGCCGTACGGCGACGCGGTATTCCGCAAGTACTACAGCCCGCTCGGAAACCGCCAGCTCTGCAAGGCTTACATGACCTACGTGGCATATAAGTATCTTCTTTCGGACGCGCCGATTTCCGAGGAAACCGTCGCGATTATGAAAAAGGATACGAACCTCGACGAATACGATATCTGCATTCTGGCGCTTTTGAAGCTTTGTGCGGAGGCGGAGGATCTCTCCACGGAGGACCGCGATTTCGCCGAGTACTGGCTTACCAGAATGGAATCGCGCGGCAAGGTGCTGCCGGAGTTCTTGAAGCTCTGCAAGTACTTCCCGTTACCGGAGAGCCTCGAGGATAAGCGGCTGATTGAATACCGCACCGATCCGAAGCACCGGGTAACGCTTCACTATTCGTTCCGGGTTGCCGGAAAGAGACAGCAGCGTGATGTGCCGATGCGTGATATCTGTTACGGAATCTTCGTTAAGGAGCTCGTGCTGTTCTACGGAGAGACGATTGAGTATGTAATCTCGGATGAGTCTGCCGACGGCAGCATCGTTACCGAGAAGACAACGCTTGTCGGAACGCTTGACAAGAGCGGCGATTCCACGAGCCGGTTCGCGCAGATCAACCGGATCATCGCGTCCGAGAAGGAAGGCGACCGGAACAAGGCGCTTGAGCTTTTGGACCGTTACATCAAGGATGAATTTGCCATTTCCCAGCTGTTCAGGGAGATTAAGGATTAAAGAGATAAAGGAGAGAACCCATCATGCCGGAGGGTAGACCGATTGTCATAGGATTTGACCTGTCGCCGGAAATGACGCAGATTGCCGTCAGCAGGGGCGGAGAAGAGCCGGAGTCCGTCAGCGTTTCTTCGACCAGCGGACAGTTTCTGATTCCGACTGTTTTGTGCGTTCGGAATGACAGCGGCGACTGGCTTTTCGGAGAGGAAGCAATCCGCTGTAAGAACCGTAATGCCGGAGTGTTCATCGACGACCTTCTCGGCAAGGCGGAACGGGAGGAGAGCGTCTATATCCGGGATGTCGAATATACGCCGCGAAACTTCCTTGAACGTTTCTTCCGCAAAATCATGGTTGTGCTCCGTCAGAAGTACACTTCGGACAGTGTCGAGCACGTCGTGGTTTCGATGCGCGACCCGAGCGATAAGCTGATTCAGATGGTGACCGACGCCATGGAGACGACCGGAATCCGCAGGGACCACATCCGCGTACGCAGCCATTTGCAGAACTTCATGTTCTACGCCGTCTGCCAGAAGAAGGAACTTTGGGTGAACGACGTCGGCCTGTTTGAATTCAACGAGAACGGCCTTACGTATACGCAGCTTTCGACGGCGAAGAAGATCGCCCCGATTACGGTGACGGCACAGATTACCGACCTGTCGACTTTGCTTGACAACAATATGCTCGAAACGATGCCTGATAACCAGTTGGCATACTGCTTCCGCACGATAACCGACAAGGTTTTGTACCGGCAGATTCTGTCGACGATCTATGTAACCGGCAAGGGCTTTGAAGGCGCCTGGTCGGACGAAGTCCTGAAGTCGCTTGCCGCAGGACGCCGCGTATTCAAGGGCATGAACCTTTACGCGAAGGGCGCCGCGTATTTCGGCTTATACGAGAACGCGGAGGATATGCGTGATTTCCTCTTCCTGACCGAGGACATGATCCGTTCGACAATTGCGATCCGCATGTTCAAGGACAACCAGATCGCGGACTACCCGATGGTTCGGGCCGGCACGCGCTGGAGCGAGGTAAATGCCAAGACAGTCGGCATTCTCGACGACACCGAAGAAGTTTACTTCACCATTTATCATACCGTAAAGAAAGATTCCCAGCACGTGGTCATGAGCCTTAAGAACCTGCACGGCCGGGAAAATAAAACGACCCGTGTTTCCATCGGCATCCGGTGTCTCGACCGCGAGACGGCGGTCATTACCGTGAAGGACCTGGGATTCGGTCATTTCTATCCGAACACTTACCGCGTTTGGGAGAAGATCGTGACGATTTAAAGAAGGTTTCGCATTTTCCGAAGAGAGGAGGCGGCACATATGGGAAAACTGATTTTCTGCATCGGCAATAAAGCAAAAGAACCCTATTTCTTCCAGTCCACCGGGACGAAAGTCTATACGATGGAAGAGCTGTGCTATTACCTCTATCATAACATCGAGACGCTGGAGGAGGACCTTTCGGAGCGCCAGCTCGTGCCGTGGATCCGCAATGAGCTCGGCATGGAGGAGCGTGCGGATTTCCTGCAGCAGCTGATGGACCGGAACGCCGGAATCAAGGATCTTGTCGTATCCATTTTCTGTAGCACGGACTACTATACCGAAGAGGAAATCAATGCGCTGATCGAGGAAATCGACCGCTACTTCGATATGCTTCCGATCGAGAGGAAGAAGCGCCACGCCGACGCGTTCCTGCGTTACGGAAAGACACGCGAGGCAATGCTTGAGTACCGGAATCTTCTCGACGACCGCGATTTCGTCTATGTTCCCGAGGAGGAGCAGGCAAAGGCTTACCACAACATGGCAGTGCTGCTTGCGAAGAACGGAATGTTCAAGAACGCCGCCAAGTATTTCCTGAATGCTTACCAAAAAGGCGCCGGAAAGGACAGCCTGTGCCAGTATTTATATGCCTTAAAGATCGGCGGCATGGAGCAGGAGTTTAACGATGAGCTTAATAAGTATTCGGACGAGACCGAGGTGTTGCGCATCATCGAGAACCAGTTCTATTTCCTCGAGGAGAACCGCGAATACTCGCCGGAGTATATCAACGTGCTTCGCCTGATGGAGTTGAAGGACCGCGACGAAGAGTCCACGGATGAGGACGGCGGTTTCTGGTGGCTGTTCGAGGAAACCGTTGCGAGACTGAAGAAGAATTACCGTGAGGCATAAGCTTCACATTTTCCCCTTGACAAATGCCACGCGGTTGCGTTAAAGTATGTCCATATTCAAACGTAAAAGGCAAGGAAGAAGAGGAGTACGCTTCTACCGACCGACAGAGAGACCGGCCCCAGGCTGAAAGACCGGTTCGGAAACGGAGTCGCGGAAGTAGCTTCGGAGCTGAGATTTCGAACCTTCGGTAGTAGAGGTCTCCGGGAAATCCCGTTACAGATGAGCTGCTTAACGGAGCGGCGTAATGAGGCAGCGAAAGCTGCGAAATAAGGTGGTACCACGAAAGCCCCTCGTCCTTATATGACGGGGGGCTCTCTTCGTTTATCGGAGGAAAGAAAGGAGAAAAGATGAAAGAATTAGCCAAGACCTACGATCCCAAAGAGATTGAGGACAGCCTGTACCGGTTCTGGCAGGAGAAGAAATTCTTCCATGCCGAGGTTCGGCCTGAGAAGAAGCCTTACACGATTGTTATCCCGCCGCCGAACATCACCGGTCAGCTGCACATGGGTCATGCCCTCGACAACACGTTACAGGATATCCTGATCCGCATGAAGAGGATGCAGGGTTATGAGGCACTGTGGCTTCCCGGAACCGACCACGCTTCGATTGCGACCGAGGCGAAGATCGTTGCGGCGATGGCCGAAGAAGGCATTAAGAAGGAAGACATCGGCCGTGAGAAGTTTCTCGAGCGTGCCTGGGAATGGAAGCGCCAGTACGGCGGCCGCATCGTTTCGCAGCTTAAGAAGATGGGCTCGTCCTGTGACTGGGACCGTGAGCGTTTCACGATGGATGAAGGCTGCAACAAGGCCGTTAAGGAGGTTTTCGTTAACCTTTACAACAAGGGTCTGATCTACCGCGGCAACCGTATCGGAAACTGGTGTCCGCACTGCCTGACCGCGATTTCCGATGCAGAGGTTAACTATGAGGACCAGGCAGGTCATTTCTGGCATCTGCGCTATCCCTACACCGACGGCAGCGGCTACATCGAAATGGCTACGACCCGTCCCGAGACGATGCTCGGCGATACCGCCGTTGCGGTAAATCCGAACGATGAGCGTTATAAAGACTGCGTAGGTAAGATGATCACGCTCCCGCTCGTAGGCCGTCAGATTCCGGTTATTGCCGACGATTATGTAGACATGGAATTCGGTACCGGCGTTGTTAAGATTACGCCCGCACACGACCCGAACGACTACGAGGTAGGACTTCGTCATAATTTGCCCGTAATCACGGTTTTGACGCCCGACGCAAAGATTACCGAGGAATATCCGAAATATGCCGGAATGGACCGCTACGAAGCGCGTGAGGCCATCGTAAAGGATCTGCAGGAGTGCGGCGCCCTTACGAAGATCGAGGACTACAGCCATAACGTAGGAACCTGCTCCCGTTGCGGCGCGACGATCGAGCCCCGTGTATCAATGCAGTGGTATGTAAAGATGGAGCCGCTTGCCGGTCCCGCCATCGAGGCCGTTAAGCAGGGCAAGACGAAGTTCGTTCCCGAGCATTTCGACAAGACGTATTACCACTGGCTTGAGGGCATTCGCGACTGGTGCATCAGCCGTCAGCTCTGGTGGGGTCACCGGATCCCCGCATTCTACTGCGATGACTGCGGCGAGATGGTAGTAACGAAGGACAACACGGCAGTTTGCCCGAAGTGCGGCAAGCCGATGCGTCAGGATCCCGATACGCTCGATACATGGTTCAGCTCGGCACTCTGGCCGTTCTCGACGCTCGGCTGGCCCGAGAAGACGAAGGAGCTCGAGTATTTCTATCCGACGAGCACGCTCGTAACGGGTTACGATATCATTTTCTTCTGGGTAATCCGCATGATGTTCTCCGGCCTCGAGCATATGGGCGACGTTCCGTTCAAGACCGTACTCATTCACGGACTCGTTCGCGACTCACAGGGCCGCAAGATGAGCAAGTCCCTGGGAAATGGCATCGATCCCCTCGAGGTTATCGACAAATACGGCGCGGATGCGCTTCGCTTCACGCTTGTAACCGGTAATGCACCCGGTAACGACATGCGCTTCTATTGGGAGCGTGTGGAGGCAAGCCGGAACTTTGCCAACAAGGTTTGGAACGCAAGCCGTTTCATCATGATGAATATGGAGCAGATGGGCGCCGACGGGCAGGTGAAGGAGGTTCCCGCTTCCACGCTTACCGATGCCGACCGCTGGATCCTTTCGAAGGTAAACGGACTGACCAAAGCCGTAACCGAGAATATGGAGAATTTCGACCTCGGAATTGCCGTAGGCAAGATCTACGACTTCATCTGGGAGGAGTTCTGCGACTGGTACATCGAGATGGTTAAGCCCCGTTTGTACGGCGATGACATGACTTCGAAGAAGGCTGCCATTTGGACGCTTCGCACCGTTTTGACAACCTCTCTGAAACTGTTGCATCCTTATATGCCGTTCATCACCGAGCAGGTTTACAGAACGCTTAAGGACGCCGAGGGCGAGCTTAAGGACGACACCTCCATCATGGTATCCGACTGGCCCGTATATGACGAAGCGTATGATTTTCCGAAGGAAGAGGAAGCGGTTGAGCTGATTAAGAACGCCGTAACCGCAATGCGCGGACTCCGTAACGACATGAACGTTCCGCCGTCAAGAAAGGCTAAGGTTTACGTTGTTTCCGAGCAGCAGCACGTACGCGACATCTTCGAAGGAAGCAAGCTCTTCTTTGCGACACTCGGCAGCGCTTCCGAGGTTCTGATTCAGAGCACCAAGGACGGCATTGATCCCGATGCGGTTTCGGTTGTGATTCCGAATGCGACCGTTTACATGCCGTTCGCCGATCTGGTTGACATCGAGAAGGAAGTTGAGCGTCTTACGAAGGAGCAGGCAAGACTTGAGGGCGAAGTAAAGAGAAGCACCGGAATGCTTTCAAATGAACGGTTCTTAAGCAAGGCTCCCGAGGCGAAGATCGCCGAGGAAAAGGATAAGCTCGCCAAGTATGAGGCAATGCTTGCGCAGGTTAAGGAAAGACTCGGTCACCTGAAGAAGTGATAAAGTACATGGTAAAGGGGGTCCGCCCCCGCCTCGGTGCACCATGTAGTGCTTGATTTTTAATGGCAGAATTGGTATCATATATTCGTATACCCTTTTGATGGGGAACCGGATAAGGATGCCGGTTCTGCCATTTTTCATGTGACGATTGAAAAGAGGCTTAGTATGATTAATTTTGATGAAGAAATCGCAAAATACGGCCCCAGCATGGAAATCAGCCAGGCTGAGGAAGCAGTGCTTGCGAGCGAGATGACCGACATCGGCGACATCATCGAGAAGATTTTGCAGGATAAGAAAGACAACTAAGGGGAGAACGGTATGATTTGTCCGAAATGCGGCGCTAACATGACCCTCAAAAAGGGTGTATGTGATAAGTGCGGTTATGACATCGAAGTCAACCAACAGACCCGGAAGTATTCCTGCTATTATTATAACCAGGGACTTGCCAAGGCGAAGATCCGTGACCTTTCCGGTGCCATCGATATGCTGAGCAGGGCGCTGAAGGTCAACAAGAAGAACGTTGACGCAAGAAACCTTCTGGGGTTGATTTATTTTGAAATGGGTGAGGTGGGTCTTGCCGTCCGCGAGTGGATTTTAAGCAAGAGCTTTCTCGACGAGAACAATCCCGCCACCCGGTATCTCGACATGCTTCGCAACAATGCCGGGAAGGTAGAACAGTATAACAATGCCCTTCGCAAATACAATGCGGCAGTCGAGCTTGCGGTGCAGGGCGGAGACGACCTCGCGCTGATTCAGCTCAAGAAGGCCGTTCAGCTGAATCCGAAATATGTTAAAGCATGGCAGCTGCTTGCCCTGCTTTATATGAAGAACGGCGACAACGACCGTGCGAGACGG
>CADBTG010000035.1 GCA_902797475.1 uncultured Lachnospiraceae bacterium
CCGAGCGTAAAGGCATTGATGTTGGCCGCTGAACCGAAAACCGGATAGTCCGCGATATAACCGACCTTGTTGTTGTCCGCCATCGCACCGGCGATACAGCCGATGATGAACTTGGCCTCATACGTCCTTAAGTAATACGAGCGGACATGCTTATAGCTGGTATTTAACGAGCAGTTCAGAATCTTGACATCCGGGTGCGTCGCGGCGGCCTTGGCACAGGCCGCGATGTGCTGCGGCGAAGTGCAGAACAGAATGTCATAACCCTGCTTGATGATCTTCTCGAGTTCCTCATCCGCACGATCCGCCGAAACATCGAAGAAGGATGCAGTCTGAATGCGGCTTCCGAAGATGTCCTCGACGTGCTCACGGCCGAGCTCGTGGCTGTAAGTCCAGGCGCTGACGGTCGTATTTTTCTCGTGTACCCAGGCGGCCTTGTGCTGCTTCTGCGGAAGCAGGTTCGTGATGACATGCTTCTTCGGGTCTTCGACCGGGTTTAACGAGATGGCGGCCTGGCGCTCGCGCCCGTAGATCTTGAACTCACTCCAGACACGCGTGATGTTTCGGGATAGTTCCGAGCCGGAGGCGTCTAAAAGCGAGGCGTAGCCGAATATGTGCAGATATACCAAAAAGGCGTCCGCAGGCGTTGTGACGAGCTTCTCGCCGCCCGCCGCAAGGTACTCCTTCTTGAATCTGGCATAGGCGGAGCGGAGGTTCATCGCGTCGTCCTCGGTAAATTCCGAGTCCGGCCGGTCCTCCTTGATCTCCTTCAAAAACAGTGCATAGCTGCCGGCTTTGGTAAATGTGAGATAGTTCACGCCGGTCTTCTCAAAGAAATCTAAGAACTCGTAATAGAGCTGGATTTCCTTTGCGTCGGTACGTTTCGGAATAATCCGGATTACCTGCGCTTCAATCGTAACCGCGCCCATGTATTTGGACACGCTGACCCGTTTGTTTCCTTCCTGGACATAGAATTTGTTCAGGAATTCGTAGCAGATGATCGGGTCCCGCAAACCTTCCTCGAGCATCGACTCGTAAAGAGCCATCCATTTTCTTCCGAATTCGGAATCCGGCTCGAGCAAAGGCATAAAGTTTCTGGCAAATGCGTTCGAGCGCCCTTCCGCGAAAGTCCCCACAACCTGTGCAAGCGGAATCTCCTGAAGACCGAGTCTTACCTTGGCTTCGGTCTCGTAAGGCGCCATGACATCTTCCATGCAGATGAGGTAAGGATGCAGCCCCTTGCTTTGGCAGGCACTGAATTCCTTTTGCCCCAGGTGCATCGCTTTTTCATACTCATCATTGACCATGAAACGAATTTCTCCTCTCCTTAATACTATCCGCATTATAGCCGCAAGTCGGTGAGAATGCAACAGCGGGTGTGCGGCGCTTCATCGTTTTTTCATATTTTTATCAAAGTTTAGTAAAATGAAAGTGATTTACTTGGCTTGTTTGTGGAAAATGCCCGCAGAGCGGGCAGAAAGAAAGGAGAAAAAGCTTTGAGAAGAGGTAAAAGATTACTAAGCATGTTGCTTCTTTGCGCAATGCTGGCATCGCTTTGTGCATGCGGAAAGGACGAAAAGAACACGAAGAATAAGGCGACCGAAACGCCGGTGACAACTACGGTCACGCCGACCGATAAGCCGGTCACACCGACGGACGAGCCGACCGTGACCGATACCCCGACCCCGACCCCGTCACCGGTTCCGACCGTTTCGCCGTGGCCGGAGGAAGGGTGCGACATTCTGTTCCCGACAAGAGATTTGTACCACTATGATATGAATCTTCAGATGGATCCGGAGAAAAGGACAGTCGGCGGGCAGGTCGTATTTTCCTTTTATAACGACACGGAAAGTACCTGGGATGAATTGTGTCTGCGGGATTATTCGAGTCTTTTCGTCGATGCGGAGACTGCGGGTTATAACAGAGACGAAACCAGACCGAACGACTATAAACCAAACGGCGCCATAACCGAGATTACCAATGTGAAGGACAGCCGGGATGACTCGGTTCTTACGGTGAATCGGGACAAGGATGTTTCTGTTGTGTGGTTAAAACTGAAGACGCCTTTGGCACCGGGCGAAAAGATGACGCTTTCGTATGATTTTTCAGCGAAGATTCCGACGGTTCCCGACCGATACGGTGTTTATAAAGACGTTTACAATGTGACCAATTTCTATCCGATTCTCGCGGAATACGACAAAAACGGCTGGTCGCACGAAGGTTTTATCCAGTGCGGGGAGTGTTTCTATTCGGAGGTTTCCGATTATGACGTCCGCCTGACGGTTCCGGAGGGATTTCTTGTTGCTTCTACCGGAACCGAGACGAAAAAGGAGAGCAACGGCGATGTGGTGACCTACACGTTCACGGCGCCCTGTGTGAGAGACTTTGTATTTTCCGCATCCAATCAATTTGTGCATAAGGAAGCCGACTATGACGGCGTTCATGTGAATCTCTTCTATCCGAAACTCATAGAGGCGGATGAGTACTGGAAAGACAGTCCGTTCGGCAATGCAACGGATGCTGCAGTCGAGACGACCCTTAAGGCGGCGGAGGATTCTCTTGCGGCCTTCGGTGAGGCGTTCGGAAGATATCCTTATGAGGAACTTGACATCATTGTCTCGCGGATTGACGCGGGAGGCATGGAGTATCCGAATCTGATTATCATTACCGATCAGGAATGGCATCCTGTGGTTACCATTGATCCGAGCAGCATGGAAAAGCCGAGTTTCTTCACTCTGGAGACTTGTGTGGCGCATGAAATCGGACACCAGTGGTTCATGGGCATCGTCGGCAGCAATTCCGGCATGGAGCCCTGGCTTGACGAGTCCATCACCTCATACACGGAAGTGGTTTTCGAGGAGTACCGTTCGCGCAACGCAGCCTCCGAAAAAACGTTTTCGTCATTTATGCGGTTAAGCCGGGAACTCAGGGATATGAGGGATGTGACACAGCTGCAGAATATCATGCAGCGTGGCATGGTTCCGTTTAACCAGTCCTATTATGAATTCAATACTGACAATGATTACATCAGCGC
>CADBTG010000036.1 GCA_902797475.1 uncultured Lachnospiraceae bacterium
AAAAACACCCCTGTCCTATTCTCATAGGACAGGGGATAAATCCTCTGCGGTGCCACCTATCTTTATGCTTTCGCATACACTCTGCCATGTACTATCATACATGTACCGCTGTAACGTGCGATTCACGTCTCCCCTACTTGCTCTCGCTTTCGGTTCGCCCTCACAAGTCCATTCACAGAAGTTCCGGGTACCGCAATCTCACCGCCTGCGGCTCTCTTTGACCGTTTCCTTAAGCTACTCTTCTTGCTCATCGGTTCCAAATATGGGTTAATCATAAACCCATGCTTTGCATTTGTCAAGAACAAATATACCCCGGGTTCGATTTGCAGTCTCCGCTAACGAATAAACATTTCAATCAACTCTTCCGAACACTTTTGTACATCATCAGGGAGATCCATCATATTATAGATTTCTTCCCGTGTAAGTATACTTTCATCAACAATGGGGATTGTAAAGGATTCAGTGCGATACCTCACCGGTAGTGGCAGTTGTTTCATAACTTCATCGGTCACCTCCCCCATCTGAGCAATGTATTGCGCACCTTCAACCGCAATAGGGATCTGTCCCTCCGGAGCCCATACAACGTAACCGTCTCCCTTTTTCATCCAAGCGGAGAAATCTGAAGTTTCAATTATATCTCCATTCTTCTTTTTGAAATTTCCAGTGGATACGAGAACCTGATCAATTCTGATGGTAATGAGAATATTGGTTCCGCTTCCTTCGAAACACTTTTCAGTATCTGATTCCATCATTGTAATCAGACATATTGCCACCCCTGTACCATCTGAAGGTTCCTTATCAAAGCGGCCCAAAACCCAATCAGCCGATAAAGCGATTCTATCCTCACCATCTGACTGGTTATACTCAATCTGACGGAAAGCTTCGATCAATTTCATTTTATCCGTATCGTTTTCCCCTTCATTCTTTTCCCGTTCTATTCCTGCGCTTTCAGTCGGGGTCACAGAGGGGACACTGATATTGTTTTTTCTACACCCGGACAGCAAAAGAATGACTGTAACACTTACCAATACCACTTTCCGGCTGCGCATTCTTATCACCTCTTTTCAACACCTTATACAACCGAATCTGTTATAGAAGAGAATTACGTTTCCGTCTTTATGCATTCTCGGATGGATGGGTTACCACCAAACATTTTGCTCTCCGACAACTTCCGTCCAAAACATATCACTCGGAAGCAGCGCTTTCACTTTCGCGGCGTCCTCCTCCGATTTGAGTCTGATTTTGATTCTGTTATCCGGATCATAAAAGCCGATGCTGACTGCTTCTACACCGGCATCCTTCATTGCATTGGAGAGGCCGCCAAAGGCTGCGTCAGACATTCCGTTAATTAAATCCGTATAATTGTATTTCACGGGACGACAGGCAAAGTCCTCGCTTCCAAACAAACCGGCCAGTTCTTTGTACCAGTCGCACTTGCGATAGTTCTTTTCGTAATACGTCTCTTTTACAAGAACAATAACCTTACCGTCTACATTGATATAGTTTCCGGCGTAATAATCCGGATATCCGTCTGCCGTAATCGAATTAACCGTGTATGTTCCCGTGGCATTTGCTGCTTTGTATTTTCCTGAATATGGCAATCCTTTATGGAAACGGTCTATCATTTCAGAGGATTGTTTAAAATTCTTATCGAATTGACTTGTCGTTGTCGGAGAATTGCTTTGCCCGAAATCATACGCTTCAAAGGAGTAGTTGTCAGCATAAGCCTTATGAGGAAATAAAACTCCCTTAAGGATAAGCCCCAGGACCAATACCGCTACAACTGTTACGCCGGCAAAAACGATTCCGGTTCGCCGATGTGTCCTACTCTCGCTTGACAACGCCGAAGAAGCCTCCGGTTGTAAATCAAACTCCTTCTGCATCTTTTCAAAGAATCCTTCAGAAGGACCGAAATCCGTTTCCTCCATCATAGTAATAATGCGTCGATCCGTTAATTTTTCAC
Organism: uncultured Lachnospiraceae bacterium; assembly: GCA_902797475.1. GTDB lineage: Bacteria > Bacillota > Clostridia > Lachnospirales > Lachnospiraceae > ISDg. Next base: position 1,964 of record CADBTG010000036.1, read on the forward strand.
TCATTGTATACACCGCCTTTCAACGATTCCCGAAGGCTTTTGACTGTCCGTCGGTATCTTCTGTAAACCGCCGAAAGCGACATTCCGGTCACTTTAGAAATCTCTGCGAACCCGATTCCTCCTTTTATATGAAGCAGGATAATCTGTCGTTCATCCGAAGGAAGTTTGGCAACGGCCTCCTCGATTTCATTCGACAAAACACACGTCCCGACTTCGTCTTCGGGCGTGTCTTTGACGGGAATCTCGGCTACCGGCTCTTCTCTCCCTTTCTTCTTCAGGCACTCAAACGCCTGATTGCGGGCCATTTTCAACAGATAATTCTTCAGGTTCCGTATTCGCTTTGGTTCTTCCATTTGAAAGTAGGCGAGAAATACATTATGAGCGACATCCTCAGCATCCTCTTTGTTTCCGAGGATTCCGTATGCAACAAAGTACACCGGTTTGATATACTGAAGATATACCTGTTCAAAGGTTGAACGCGTCTGCTGCATATCCATACGTGTTGCCCTCCCTGATAACTCAGTGTATTCTTTCCACCTTCTGTTAATATGTCTGTTTTGCCCTCCGCTTTTTTCGGGGTGCACAATGGAATTCACACATTTTTCAAAATTATGGCAAATGACACAATGAGCCTTCCGTTTCCACAGAAACAAAAGGCTCATTTAGTATGGGATACCATTTCTTCGGCTCATATCCCTTTAGAGTGTATATTAGTAGCGTTCCGCTTTCTCGTCGACGATCAGAATCTCGCCTTCGCCGACACGGCGGGCGCCTTCCGGAATTGTGCCGCGGCTCTCGACGATACAGTTCTCAATGTAAGCACCGTCGCGAATCTGGACATCGTTCAGGATGATGGAATTCTTAATCGTAACGTTGTTGCCGATATAAACCTTCTTAAATATGACGGAATTCTCAACAACACCGTTCACAATGCTGCCGGAGGAGATCAGGCTGTTGCGAACCACCGCCGTCGGGTTGTATTTGGCAGGGGGAAGATCATCCACCTTGGAATAAATGTCCGGATATTCCTTGAAGAAGCTGTCGCGGATCTCTTTGTTCAGAAAATCCATATTGGTCCGGAAATAATCCTCCACCGTCGCGATATTGCTCCAATATCCTTCCATCCGGTAAGCGCAAATCTTCTTCTGATTCTTGTAACGGGTCAGTACGCCGCTGACAAAATCAAAATTATTATCGCGAATGGACTTCTCAAGCAATTCCAAAAGGAGACGGCGACGGATGACATAGATGCCGGTAGAAACCACGCGGTTTGAGGACTGCAGAGGCTTCTCCTCGAAGCTGACAATCCTATTCTCTTCATCGGTTACAACAGTGCCGAAACGGGAATTGTCAATTCCTTCCGGGAGCTCCGTCGTCACAACGGTAATATCCGCAAGCGCGTCGATATGTGCATTGATGACCTGATTGTAATCCAACTTGTAAATGCCGTCACCGGATGCGATGACCACATACGGTTCATGGCTGTTCTGCAGAAAATCCTTATTCTGATACAAGGCATCCGCAGTTCCGCGGTACCAGAACGCATTCTCCTGTGTAATGGTCGGTGCAAACAGATACAATCCGCCCTGCTTACGACCGAAATCCCACCATTTGGAAGAATTCAGATGCTCATGCAGGGATCTCGAGCTGTACTGCGTCAGTACGGCAACCTTCTGGATATGCGAATTGGTCATGTTGGAAAGGGCAAAGTCAACAGCCCGGTAGCTTCCTGCAACGGGCATGGCCGCAATCGCTCTGCGACTGGTAAGTTCCTGCATCCGGCTGGAGTTTCCGCCGGCTAAAATGATACCGATTGCTTTCATTGCTCGTCACCTGCCTTTACCAAGCTTTCTCCGCTTTGCAAAATGCCATCCGGATAATCCGAAGCGTCCGTCTTTCCGTAGATGACGGTATTCTTTCCGACGGTAACCCCATCCGGAATGACGGAGTCCTCACCGACGGTCACAAGACCTTCATGATAAATGTTAGGCTTCCAGGTGTTCGGCTTTTCCTCGCCGACACCGATCCGGCAATTCTTTCCGATGGTAACACTCTCGGCGATGATGGCCTTCTCAAGATACGTGCCCTCGCCGATGACGGAACCCTTCATGACAATGGAATCCTTAACAACGGCTCCCTTCTCAATCGTCACGCCTTCGCCGATGACCGAGTTGTGAACCTCACCGTATACCTCCGTGCCTTCGCCGATGATCGCACGGTTGATGACAGCATCGCCCGAAATGTACTGCGGACGAATCATGTCGCTCTTCGTGTAGATCTTCCAATATTCATCGTACAGATCGAAGACCGGAACGATGTCAATCAGTTCCATATTGGCAGCCCAATACGAACCGAGCGTTCCGACATCCTTCCAATAACCGTTGAACTCGTAGGCAAATACGCGGTCGCCGCGATTATGACAATAAGGGATGATATGCTTTCCGAAATCACAGCCTTCCTGATCGGAAAGCTTAATCAGCGCTTCACGAAGAACCTTCCAGGTAAAAATGTAAATACCCATGGAAGCAAGGTTGCTCCGAGGATTCTTCGGCTTCTCCTCAAACTCGGTAATCCGCATCTTGTCGTCAGTTATGACCACGCCGAAACGGCTTGCCTCTTCCCACGGAACCGGAATCGTCGCAAGCGTGATGTCCGCATTGTTCCGCTTATGATAGTCAAGCATCTCCTCATAGTCCATCTTATAAATATGGTCTCCGCCGAGTACCAGCACATATTCCGGATTGTAGTACTCCATGAAGCGAAGGTTTTGGTAAATGGCATTGGCTGTTCCGGTGTACCACTCTGCATTGGTACTCTTCTCGTAAGGCGGAAGGATGGAAACGCCTCCGATGTTTCGGTCCAAATCCCACGGAATGCCGATTCCGATATGGGTATTCAGCCGAAGCGGCTGATACTGGGTCAGCACGCCGACCGTGTCAACGCCGGAATTAATACAGTTGCTTAAAGGAAAATCGATGATCCGGTATTTTCCTCCGAAGCCAACCGCCGGTTTGGCAACACTCTGCGTCAGCACTCCGAGACGGGAGCCCTGTCCGCCGGCCAAAAGCATAGCGATCATTTCCTTTTTAATCACGCGATCACCCCTTTAACGTTTATTTTTTTTGTACCTCTAATCATATCACACGGGAAGGAAAAAAGGAACAGATTTCGGGAAAAACATTGTATTTTTCCGAAATTCTGCTATAGTATAAATGGATTTTTCCGAACAATTGACAAAGGAATGCAAAAAATGTTTACACTCGACTTCGAAAAACCGATTCATATACATTTCATCGGCATCGGCGGAATCAGCATGAGCGGGCTTGCAGAGCTTTTGATGAAGCGCGGTTTCACCGTCAGCGGTTCCGACCGGCAGGAAAGCGACCTGACCCGGAAGCTTGCTTCCATGGGCGCCGTAATCCACTATTCCCAGGTTGCTTCCAACCTGACCGATGACATTGATCTGGTTGTATATACCGCTGCCATTCATCCCGGCAACGAAGAATACGATGCCGCCGTCAACGCCGGCATTCCGATGATGGACCGTGCGGAACTGCTCGGACAGCTTTCCGCCACATATCCCGTTTCAATCGGCGTTTCCGGAACGCACGGCAAGACCACGACGACCGGCATGCTCGCCACGATCCTGATGGAGGCCGGCCAGGACCCCACCGTTTCGCTCGGCGGCAAGATGGCTTCCCTCGGCGGAAACCTTCGCATCGGAAACTCAAAGGAGTTTCTGTTTGAGGCCTGCGAATATACCAACAGCTTTCTGAAATTCCATCCGAGTGACGCGCTGATCCTGAACATCGACGCGGACCACCTGGATTTCTTCAAGGATCTCGATGACATCCGTCATTCGTTCCGTCTCTTCGCTGACAAAGTGGAAGAAGGCGGCCGGTTAATCATCAACGGCGAGATTCCGAACCTCGACCGCTTCCTTGACGGCTATCACGGAACCGTTGATACATACGGCATTCTTCCCGAAGGCGTTGCTCCTTCCGATTCCCCGTACCGCTACACGGCGGCGAACATCACATTTGACGGCTTCGGCTGTGCTTCCTATGATTTATACCGGGACGGCATTCTCGAAACTCGCGTGAAGCTTTCCGTTCCGGGCATCCATAATGTATCTGATTCTCTTGCCGCCGCTTCCGAAGGCTTTGCAAGAGGTGTTTCCGCAGAAATGATCGCGCGTGCGCTTTCCGACTTCTCGGGAACCGAGCGCCGCTTTGAAAAGAAGGGCGTACGGAACGGCGTTACCGTTGTTGACGACTACGCGCACCATCCGACCGAGATCGCGGCAACTCTGAAGGCCGCTCTCGGCGTTCCGCACAACCGCCTGTTCGTTGTCTTCCAGCCTCATACCTATACAAGAACGCTGAAGCTTCGAAACGAATTCGTCGATGCCCTTTCGCATGCCGATGTTGTCGTTTTAGCAGACATTTATGCGGCCCGTGAGAAGGACAACAAGGAGATTTCCTCGGCCGATCTTGCGGACGATCTGAGAAAGCTCGGCAAGGACGCGTATTATTTTCCGACGTTTGAAAAAATTATTGATTTTTTGAAAGAAAAATGTGTCAACGAAGACTTGTTGATAACTATGGGTGCGGGAAATGTAGTAAACGTCGGCATTTCCTTCCTGAAGAGTTAAAACTATCCACTTTATCCACAACGCATTCGACAGCAATCGTTGTGGATAAATTCTTTTTCGGGAGATTTTATCCACAACCCCGGAAAAGCCTTGTTTTATCGGCTTTTCGTGGCATTTTCCATGGACACGGAACGCAAATATATCCACTTTATCCACAATCAAATTCTACGCTTTTAGGCTGCTTTTTTGGCTATTTACAAACCGATTTCCCTAGGTTATAATGTGGTCGCATTCGGGCTTTTTATGTCCGTTTCACTGTTCCTCAGGGGGTCCTTTTCCATGTGCACCATCGGTCTGATTTCCAAATCGAAGCAGGATGCCGTCACGGCGATTCCGAACCGTTTCATCGACGATTTCATGGTCGACGCAAACGGGACGTACGTCAAGGTATACCTGTACCTTCTCCGGCATTTGACGGACCGGACGGAATTCTCCGTTCCGCAGATAGCCGAACTGTTGGACTGCACGGAAAATTTCCTCTTAAAGGCGCTGCATTATTGGAGTAAGCAGGGCATCCTGGAGTTCTCGGTTTCCGGAAACGGTACCGTGGAATCCATCAACCTTGTCGATCTGACTGACGGCGTCCTCGAAAGCAAACAGGAATCCTCCGAAGATGAAGCGGCAACGCAGGTTCCCGCCCGTGCGAAGAGCTCCGCACGTTCCGGGCAGTCGTCTTCGAAGTTCTCTTCCGCAGCTGCGGCCATCGATATCGACACGTTCGCGGAGGATACAAACGTTCCCTTCCTGCTTTCCACTTTGGAACAGTACTTTAAGCGTCCTCTCTCCCGGGAGGATACTGACACGGCCCTGTACATCTACGGGCGTCTCGGGTTTTCGTGTGAACTCGTTTTCTTCCTGTACGAGCGTTGCATCATGGGCGGCAAAACCTCTGCGCGTTATATCGGACGCGTGGCGGAGTCCTGGTCCGAAGCAGGCGTGAGTACCGTGGAGGAAGCAGAGAACCTGCTTCTTACGGAAAGCGATGCGTTTCGTGCCGTATGTCGTGAATTCGGCATCGACGGAACGCCCGGTGCTTCTCAGATTCGTTACATTCGCACATGGGCGCGCGAGTGGCATCTTCCTGCGGAGGTAATCCGCGAAGCGTGCGCACGCACCATGACGCGCAAAGGTCCGAATTTTCCGTATGCCAACACCATTTTAAAAGAATGGCACGAGGCAGATGTGAAATCGTCTGAGGACATTGCGAAACGTGATGAGGATCACCGTCAGGCAGAAGCAAAGAAGCATCCCGCCGTAACCCGTGACGACAGAAAGAAATCCCGCACCGACCGGTTCGGCGATTTCACGCAGCGGGAATACAGCGCCGAGACTTTGGCAGAGATTGAAAAGAAGATGCGTCAAAGATAGCAGAAAGGATTGGCACAATGGGGCTTTCCAACGCGGAATATGAAGCGATCCTTCGGGATTACGATGAGAAGCAGACCAGAAACCGGCACGCTCTTGAGGAGCGGAAGGCTAAGGTTTATGCTGCGATTCCGGTTCTGTCCGAATTGGATGAGCGAATTGCATCCGGCTCCGTTGCCGCGGCCAAAGCCGCGCTGTCCGGAAATCCGGATGCCATAGCCGATAACAGCCGCGCAATAGAACTTATCTCCTCTCAGAAAAAGCAATTAATTGCGCAGGCAGGTTTCCCGGAAGACTATCTGGAGATGCAGTATGACTGTCCTTTGTGTAAGGATACGGGCTATCAGGGATCGGAGATGTGCCGCTGCTTCAAGCAGGCCATCATCGACCGCTACTATATGGATCCGGGTCGGAAGGAAGTCCTCGAGAAGGAGAACTTCAGCACCTTTGATGCGCGTTACTACTCCGAGGAAGCCATCGACGAATCAACCGGTGATACTTACCGCGAGATTGCCATGGATGCCTACCGGAAGGCCTACTCCTATGTGGAGCAGTTTCCCGAGCACAAGCGGAATCTTCTTTTGACCGGCTCAACCGGTGTCGGAAAGACCTTTCTCACAAACTGCATTGCCAAAGCACTGATGATTGCCGGCTATACCGTATTGTATCTGTCAGCTTACCGGCTTTTCGAAATTTTCGAGAAATACCGCTTCGGCTCCGCCGAAGAGAACCGGCTTGCAACGAAGAACCTCGATATGGTTCTCGACTGCGACCTGTTGATTATCGATGATTTGGGGACGGAAAACGGCAACTCCTACACAGTTTCCCAACTGTTTACCTGCATGGAGGAGCGACAGCTTCGAGCTAAGCCGATTGTCATCACCACGAATCTGAACATGGAGCAGATCCGTGCCCGGTATTCCGAGCGGATTGCTTCCCGACTGTTCAGCAACTACCGCTACATCAAACTTATGGGGGACGACATACGCGTCCGCAAACTCTTTTTGGAAGGGTCCCCGGACTGAGGCTTTATGCCGGGTCCATAACAAGAATATTATAATTTCACGGAGGGTTCCTATGTCAGAAGAGGAAAAAAGATTAGTTGAAAACGTGTCCTACGGCCCTATGGGTATCATTGCCCTTGAAAGCAGCCGGGCAATCGGCGACAAGGTTAATGATTGGATCGTTTCATGGCGGAATAACCGCGATTCCAAATACGCAAATACGCCCGATCACGACCGCTATCAGCGGGAATCCTACCTGATCAATGCCAAGTGTCCCCGTTTCGGTTCGGGTGAAGCCAAGTGCATCATCAACGAAACGATTCGCGGTCTCGACATTTATATTCTCGTGGATGTCTGCAATTACAGTCTCACCTACAAGGTGTGCGGACAGATCAATCACATGTCTCCGGATGACCACTTCGCCGATTTGAAGCGTGTCATAAGCGC
>CADBTG010000037.1 GCA_902797475.1 uncultured Lachnospiraceae bacterium
AGTAATGCCGCAGCATTATCGGAATAACGATGCTGCGGCATTTTCATATTCATAAAGCTTTTTTGATTTGAAAAGCTGTTTCAGTTCCTTTTTGCGGTCGGGATACCGGTCCTGCAGGTACGCCCAGATTTCTTTTAATTTGAACAGCGTCGGCGTTTCGGTGAAGGCTTTGAGGTTCTCCTCCTTCAATTCCGTAAGCCAGGCTCTGATTTCGTCATCGCTTACGGGTGCCTGTCCGTGCAGTTCGCCGAGAAGCCCCGGGTTTCTCAGCATTCCCCGTCCGATCATGACGGCTTTGATTTCGGGGAACTCTGCAATCAGCTGCTCGTAATCCGAAACCGTGCAGATGTCTCCGTTATAAACGAGCGGCATCTTCGCGTGCTCATATGCATAGGCAAATGTGCCGATTCTGACGGGCGGTTTGTACATGTCGGTCTTGAGCCGCGGGTGGACAATCAGCTCGGTCATCGGGAAACGGTTATATAACGTAAGAAGCTCCGGCCAGACCGATTCGTCGTCGTAGCCGACACGGGTTTTGACCGAAATCGGGAGAGGACATTTCTCGAAGATCTCATCAAGAAATGCCGAAAGTGCGGGGATGTCACGCAGGAATCCGCTTCCGCGCCCTTTGCCGGTAACGGTCCCCGACGGGCAACCGAGATTCAGGTTCACGGTTTCGTAGCCGCATTCCTTCATCATGGCGGCGATTTGCAGGAAATCTTCGGCCTTGTTGGAGAGAATCTGCGGAATGACGGGGACGCTGTCCTTTGCCGGATCGGACTTTTTCAGCTCCTTCGTATTGAAGCCGGTGTTTCCGAAGAACGGCGTGTACATCCGGTCAAACGGAAAGAAGTGCTTCTGATAAATTGTCCGAAACAGTGCTCCGGTTATGCCTTCGAGCGGCGCCATATAAAACTGCATGGTATTTGTCAAGGAAGCGTGCGGCTTCTCTCCTTTCTTTCGGAAACGAGACGATTATAGCACGCGGACCGGGTTTTGCAAAGCCGGAATCGTTGAAATCGCCGTTTGGCTGTGTTATACTTTTTGCAGAATGTGCACGGAAAGGCGGACGGATATGAGCAAACGGATTGAAACGTTTCTTTCGTATGTTGTCATCATGCTGGGGGCTCTTTTGGCGAGCTTTTCCGTCGTATGCATTTTGATTCCGAACGACGCGATTGATTACGGCACCGCCGGCATCGCGATTCTGATCAGCAAGCTGAACGGCTGGAACCTGTCCGCGTGCGTTGCGGCCGTATTTGCCCCGTTTCTGATTCTCGGCTTCATCATCCTCGGGAAGGGCTTCGGCCTGCGGGCCATCTGGGGTTCGCTCGTTTACACGGCCGGCATTTCCGTCTTCGAGCGGGTGCCGTTTGAGCTGAACACCGAGCATTTCCTTGCGGTTGTATTCGGCGGCGCGATTCTCGGCGCGGGACTTTCCCTGATCCTGAAAAGCGGCGGCTGCATCGACGGCTCGGAGATCTTCGCCAACATCGTAGTCAGCAAAATTTCCGGCAAAACCGGCAAAAGCTTCAGCATGACCTACCTGTTGATCGGCTTCAACGCCTGCGTTTATGCGGCCGTATTTCTTCTGCTGAACCGGAACGCGGCGCTGATGAGTCTTCTTGTATACGTCGTCGCATCTTCCATCATCAACCACTTCACTGACCGCTACGAAGCAATCAAGCAGGTGACGATCATTACGAAGGAGGAAAATGCGAACGCTCTCGCCGCAGCCATCAAGGAAGAGATGAACAAAACCTGCACGACGATGGATTCGTTCGGCATGATTTCGGGGCGGAACAAGATGCTGATCTGCTATGTCAACTACTTCGAACTGCCTAAGATTAAGGAACTGATCGGGAAGAGCGGAGGGGCATTTACCACCATTTCGACAGTTGATGAAATCGTTAAATGAATTTGTTAGCACTCGTCACGCGCGAGTGCTAATTTTCTGTTGACAACGCCTCTTTTTCGTGCTATAACTGTTTGTGCAGCGGGAACATGAAGACGTTGTTTCCGCACATACGAAATATTGGTATTCGGACAGTTTTCCGGATACAGAGAACAGGAGGCAGTATCATGAAGTTAAGACCTTTGGGTGACAAAGTGGTTTTAAAACAGAAAGCAGCGGAAGAGACCACGAAATCCGGCATTATCCTTACCACTTCCGCGCAGGAGAAGCCCCAGGAGGCAGTCGTTGTTGCAGTTGGCCCCGGCGGAATGGTTGACGGCAAGGAAGTAACGATGCTCGTTAAGGAAGGCGACCAGGTTATTTATTCCAAATATGCAGGAACCAACGTGAAGCTCGGCGACGAGGAGTTCATCGTTGTGAAACAGAACGATATTATTGCTCTTGTGGAAGAGTAAGGAAGAAGGGGATTATTCATGGCTAAAGAACTGAAATATGATGTAGATGCCAGAAAGGCACTTGAGGCAGGCGTTAACCAGCTTGCCGACACCGTAAAGGTTACGCTCGGACCGAAGGGCCGCAACGTAGTTCTTGACAAAGGCTACGGCGCTCCGCTGATCACGAACGACGGTGTTACGATTGCAAAAGAGATTGAACTTACGGATGCATTTGAGAACATGGGCGCGCAGCTTCTTAAAGAAGTTGCCACCAAGACGAACGATGTTGCCGGTGACGGTACCACGACGGCTACGGTTCTTGCACAGGCAATGATCAACGAAGGCATGAAGAACCTGGCAGCAGGCGCGAATCCGATTGTTATTCGTAAGGGCATGAAGAAGGCTACCGAGACGGCTGTTGAGGCCCTGAAGGGCATGAGCTCTCCGGTTTCCGGCAAGGAGCATATTGCTAAGGTCGCGACGATTTCCTCCGGCAGTGAGGAAGTAGGCGCTCTGGTTGCCGACGCCATGGAGAAGGTTACCGACAACGGTGTCATCTCCATCGAGGAAGGCAAGTCCATGAAGACCGAGCTTGAGGTCGTACAGGGCATGCAGTTTGACAAGGGCTACTGCTCCGCATACATGGCTACCGATATGGACAAGATGGAAGCCCGTCTGACCAACCCGCTCATCCTTCTGACCGATAAGAAGATCAGCAATATCCAGGATATTCTTCCGATTCTCGAGGAAGTTGTTAAGAGCGGACGTCAGCTTCTGATCATCGCAGAGGACGTTGAGGGCGAAGCTCTTTCGACGTTGATTCTCAATAAGCTGCGTGGCACATTTACCGTTGTTGCCGTTAAGGCACCCGGCTACGGCGACCGCAGAAAAGAAATGCTGCAGGATATCGCAATCCTGACCGGCGGCCAGGTAATTTCCGAGGAAGTCGGCCTGACGCTTAAGGATACAAAGATTGATCAGCTCGGCGAAGCCAAGAACGTTACGGTTATGAAGGAATCCACGACGATTGTGGACGGCGCAGGCGACAAGGCTGCCGTGAACGCACGTATCGCGCAGATTAAGGCACAGTACGAGACGTCCACGTCCACATTTGACAAGGAGAAGCTTCAGGAGCGTATGGCTAAGCTCGCAGGCGGCGTTGCCGTTATCCGTGTCGGCGCTGCTACCGAGACCGAGATGAAGGAAGCAAAGCTTCGTCTTGAGGACGCCATTGCCGCTACGAAGGCTGCTGTTGAGGAAGGCATCATCGCAGGCGGCGGTTCCGCTTACCTGCATGCAATCGATAAGGTTGCCGCTGTTGCAGCCAAGATGGAAGGCGACGAGAAGACCGGCGCCAACATCATCCTGAAAGCCCTTCAGGCACCGCTTCTGATCATTGCGAAGAATGCCGGTTACGAAGGCACCGTCATTGTCGATAAGGTTATGCACTCGAAGCCCGGCATCGGATTTGATGCTTACAAGGGCGAATATGTTGACATGGTTGAGAACGGAATCATCGATCCCGTTAAGGTTACGCGTTGCGCACTGGAGAATGCTACAAGCGTTGCCGCTACCCTTCTGACGACCGAAGCGGTTGTTGCCATCAAGAAGGAGCCTCAGCCTGCCGCACCGGCTGCACCCGACATGGGATACTAAGCAGCACATACCCGCACAGCGGGAACAATCCGATACTTACAGGGGGCCGTTCACGACCCCCTGTTTTCATAAGAGGAGTATCTTATGGACAGCAAAAACTTCACGCGATTCGATATGAGCAAGCCGCCGGTACGGACGAAATGGTACCTGCGGCCTTTGACGTATATCCTGAGTGCGCCTGACGTCTTTAAACACCGGACGAAGATCACGAAGACCCGCACGGAAGGGCTCAAGCCGCCGTATCTGATGCTTTGCAATCATAATTCCTTTTTGGATTTCAAGGTTCTGACGAAGGCCATCTTCCCGAGCCGCGCCAATTATGTTGTCGCGATTGACGGTTTCATCGGCAGGGAGAAGCTTCTTCGGAACGTGGGCTGCATCTGCAAGCGCAAATTCACGAACGATATCGTCCTCGTGAAGCAGCTGAAGCAGGTGCTCAAAAACGGGGATATCGCGGTTGTGTATCCGGAGGCCCGTTATTCACTTTGTGGAACAACGGCTGTGCTTCCGGAATCTCTCGGAAAGCTTTGCAAGGTCATGAAGGTTCCGGTCGTGACATTTATCTGCCACGGAAACCATGTGACCTCGCCGTTTTGGAATCTGCACGACCGCGGCATCAAGCCGACCGAAGCGGAGATGACGCTTTTATTCACGCCGGAGGAACTTGCCGGGATGAGCGTTGAGGAGATTAACAAAAAGCTCGTCGAAGCATTTCAATATGACGATTACCGGTGGCAGAAGGAACGCGGACTCCGGACGAAATACAAAAAGCGCGCCGAGGGACTGCAAAAGGTGCTCTATCAGTGCCCTGCCTGTAAAACCGAGTTCCGGATGGAAACGGAAGGAACGAAGCTTCGCTGCAAGGCCTGCGGGAAGACCTGGGTATTAAACGAGTTAAACGAGCTGACCGCAGAGGACGGGCAGACCGAGTTCTCCCATATTCCCGACTGGTATGAATGGGAGCGCAGCAATGTGCGGGCCGAAGTGGAGGCCGGCACATACACAAGCGGAGAGCTCGATGTCCATGTGGATTCGCTTCCGAATGCGAAGGGCTATGTCCGGCTCGGAAACGGGAAAATGGTACACGACGAAAAGGGCTTTCGCGTGTGGGGCACCGATGATCAGGGCATGGCATTTTCCATGGAGATTCCGGCCGCGACGCAGTATTCGGTTCATATCGAGTACGAATACCTCGGCAAATACGGGGACTGCGTCGATTTGAACACGCTTCAGGACACCTGGTACGTGTACCCGCACGGGAACGATTTCGCCGTCACGAAGATGGCGCTTGCGACCGAGGAACTGTACCAGAAGATCAGACGAGAAGAGAATAAGAAGGCATAAGAAAAGCCGGTCTCCCGTAAAGGAGATCGGCTTTTTCAACGAAAGGTCAGTCGAGAGATTCGAATCCGGCGAAGGTTGCAGGCGTTCCGTCGGGTATCACGACAGTCGCGGTATAGACGGTGCTTCCGTCCGGAGCGGTATTCTCCGTGACGTTTCGAACGCCGCCTGAAAGCAGGGTGTGATCCGCAAGGAAGCAAATCGGATTGTCGAGAAGCGAATCCACAACTTCAATTGCCTTTTCCGCGCCGTAAATCTCGATTTCCACGCCGCCCTTACAGATGATTGCGCTTTGGCTGCCCTCGGCATTCAGAAGTAAGCCGACGGCATTTGCCTGACTCTCATTAACGATCAGAGAGCCGTTTCCGGAAAATGTGATACTGCCGCCGTACATCGCACCCCAGGCGGTAATGCATCCGAGCCGGTTTTCGCCGATCAGGTTGACGGTGAAGCCGTTGCCCATGAGGTTGATGTCCAAAACTTCCGCCGTGCAGTTCTCGAGCGTTAAGGTATTCGAGCTTGGATCATAGGTCGCTCCGGGTACGTCGGCAAGCTGTCCTCTGTAGTACTTCTCCCAGACCTCACCCATCTCAAGGTAGCGGTAAGCGGTATCTCCTTCCAGTACCATGCGGACATACTGCTCGGGAAGCCCTTCCTCATTCCAGGCCATGTCACCGGCGAAGTCCGGATTGAGATTCGGAAGCAACGGAAGCGTGGAGTCACCGAATTCATAATAACCTTCGGCGTGGCTTCTGAGATAAGCGTCACAGTAGATGTCCACCTGATATACGGCATAGATGCTTCCGCCGAGAAGCACCATGGACTGCGGGCTGTCGCCGCTGCCGGCGATGATGGCATCGTCGCTCAACTGATAGCCGAGGAACTTTCTGGTCCGCGATGTTTCGGGCAGGAAGTTCGGATTGCCGCCCCAGGTCTTAAGCCATGCTTTGACTTCCGCCATAGCCTCCTGCTCTGTCTCGCACGGCGAGGACTCAAAGATATAGTCCGGCTCATTGGAAGCATGGATGACCGTCAGCACTTTTTCGGTTGCGTCCGTGACGGAGCCCTCCGGATAATTCAGATACGCAGGCGTCGGCGTCGGTGTCGGAGTTTCTGTAGGTGCCGGTTCTAAGGTCGGTGTCGGTGTCGGAGTCGAAAGGGCTACGGCAATCGGATCGTCGTTTCCGCTTGCCAAAAA
>CADBTG010000038.1 GCA_902797475.1 uncultured Lachnospiraceae bacterium
ACGACGCTGCTCGGCTTCGATACGACGCTGTGCTTCCTTCTCTCTGCGGCGGGCTTCGAGCTCAGCCTTCTTACGCTCAAGCTCTTCGTTTCTCGCCTTCTCTTCTTCGTCGATCTTCTCCTGCTCAGCCTTACGCTCAGCTTCGATGGCAGCCTTCTTACGGATTTCCTCTTCCTTCTTGGCTGCTTCTGCCTTAGCGGCTTCTGCCTTACGAATAGCGCTTTCCTTAAGCTGTGCAGCTCTGCGGCGAGCTTCTTCCTGTGCTTCCTGCGCTCTTCTTACTTCTTCTTCGGCCTTCCGGCGGGCTTCCTCGGCGGCTTCGGCAGCTCTTCTGGCTTCCTCTTCCGCTCTTCTCTGAGCCTCTTCGGCAGCCTTCTGTGCTTCTTCGAGCTGACGCTGAATCTCTTCCTGTCTCTTGATCTCTTCTTCTGCAGCTCTCTTGGCTTCTTCTTCGGCTCTTCTTGCCTCTTCTTCAGCCTTTTCTTTCGCCTTCAGAACTTCAAGTTCGGCAGCTCTCTTCTCGGCAGCGATACGCTCCTGCTTCTCTGCCTCGAGCTTTCTCTTAGCTTCCTCTTCCTTGGCAACAAGCTCTTCTTCTCTTCTTCTGCGCTCTGCAGCCTTCTTGGCTTCAACCTTGTTGTACTGCTCGGTCATTCTCTGCGCTTCCGCAATACGAACGGCCTGTCTCTCTGCTACACGTACCTGAGCAACTTCGTTATCGGTGAAGGGCTCGGTAAGACGGTCACAGAACCAAAGCATCGCAGCCGGAAGAATGAAGGTAATCAGGCGCGCACCGGCTCCTGTACCCTTTTCCAGAATCTTCAGCTGATAGGGATCCTTTGCGTTATAAAGGAACAGCAGTGCAGCCGCTACAACGCCGAGACCGGCGAGAACGGCAAATACCATCTGATCATACCGCATGTTGAAATAATTCTTGCGGAGATCGAAAATGAAATACACGCAATAAAAAGCACCGAGGATGGCGAAGAAAATGTTAACGCCGATGCTGAGCGCATCCATCGTGTTGCTGCTCTTCATGAAGAGCACAATGCCGCTGATGATCTGAGTAAGGAAGAAGCCGGCCGTGCAGCCGCACGCAATCATCAGGTATTTCCGCAACTGTTCACGGATGCCGTAACGCCCGATTACGATATACGTAATTCCGGCGGCAGCCAAAGCTGCATAACCCAAAGCTCTGAACTTCGGATAAGCATCTCCCTTGCCTCCAAAGGCGCCAATCATGGCCGCACCTGCAAGAATCAACAAAAGAACTCCGCCAAGCGCTACCAGTTTACAAGTCTGTTCTGTCTTTTTGTTCGGATACATCTTCCTTTATATCCTCCTTTTGCTTATACTCCCCGTCCTCCGGGTCCTGCTGTGAGTCCTGCTCAGTGACTTCTTCGGAATCCTTCCCGGCTGTTTCCTCCGGGATCTCCCCGGTTACTTCATCCGAGACCTCCTCAGAGACTTCATCCGAGTCTTCCTCTGAATCATCCAAAATATCTCTGCGTTTCTTCTTCTCGCCGGAGCGCTCGCACAACGGGCCGCTCAGCTTCTTCACAAGCATCTCGAGGCCGTCGATCAGGAAATCCTTCGAAACGATTCCGCCGCTCCATCCGCCGTAATCGAGGTCGGACAGATAAAACCGGTCGCCCATATCAGTTGCTCCGCTTAAAAGCGGCAACGATGCCTGTGTGAATGCTTCGATGAATGCGTCCTCTTCCATCGGAAGCGGAATGTCGGACATTGCTCTCGACAGACGGTTCCAGAACTGCCTCGTGGACTTGCTGCTTCCGACTCTCGGAAGCTCCGAAAACAGTTCCCATACATAATGGGTTCCTCTCTCCAAAGGAAGCAGGAACGGACGCTCCGCATCCAGCTTATTCAGCTCCTCCTCCGCATCGGAAAGAACAGTATATGAATCGTATTTCGGCTCCGCCGGCCCATCGAGCGAACCGTAGTGCAATGCCTCGAAACGATTAAAATCCCATGTCGGGTCTTTCTCTTTCTGAACCGCCGTCATCCGGTCACATGAAGCCTTCTCCAATATAAGAAGATCCATGTCAAGCTTTCTTCTCGGGTATGACATGCTGATAACTCTCTCATTTTATCGTTCTTATAAGGAAAATAATATCACGCGTTCTTCGTTTCGTCAATAAAGTACAAATAAAACCATTGAAGTTTTTATGGGGAAAATGGTATTCTGTACGTAATCCGGCTCGGAAATTGGAAAAAAATCCGTCGATTTCTTTAAAGCGTGTCGGAGAAACCTGAGCAATCCCTCCGGTTTTGAAAAATGAAATCCCCGACCGGAGATTGCGCGAACACAGAAGAGGTCTTCATGAAAACCATACTCCGCTATATGAAACCGTACAGGTGGAAGATTGCCTGGGGCGTTTCCGTCAAATTTTTAGGCTCCATGGGCGAGCTGCTGATTCCCTTTCTCCTCGAATATATGGTGGACGAAATCGTCCCGACCGAAAGCATGAAGAAGGTGCTGTTTTTCGGCTGCTTCATGGTTTTCTGTGCCATTTTGGTCCGCCAGTTCAATATCTATGCCAACCAATGGGCGTCGAAAATCGCCAGAGACTGCACGAACGACCTTCGCCGCGACCTGTTTTCGGTCACGACAAGGCTGACCGGCGCGCAGTTTGACAGCGTCACGCTTCCTTCTTTGATCTCCCGCATGACCGCGGACAGCTACAACGTACAGAACTTCATCGGCATGATTCAGCGTATGGGCATCCGCGCCCCGATTCTTCTGACCGGCGGCGTCATCATGGCCATGCTTCTTGACATAAAGCTTTCCATGGTTCTGCTTCTGATGGTACCGCTGATGGCAGGCGTCGTGTTATTTGTCTCGCGCCACGGCGTTCCGCTTTATAACACCGTCCAGGAGAACGTCGACCGCTTAACGCGCATTCTTCGGGAAAATATCACAGGCATCCGCGTCGTAAAGGCGCTCTCCCGCGAGAAGTACGAAAAGGACCGTTACGACAGAGTCAACAACGACCTCGCCCGCTCGGATTTCAAGGCCGGCGCGACGATGGCGCTGCCGAATCCTTTAATGAACCTGTTCCTGAACGTCGGCCTCGTATTTGTCATCCTCTACGGCGCACACCGTGTGAACGACGGCGGCATCAAGGCCGGTGTCATCATCACGTTCCTGGTATATTTCAACCTGATTCTCGGTGCGGTGCTCGGCATCAACCGAATCTTCATCATGTACACAAAAGCCGGCGCTTCCGCGAACCGAATCGGGTCGGTGCTCGACCTCGCAAAAGTCCGCCCGGAGGTGCTTACGGACCTGCCCGCGGAGGATCCCGAGCCGTTCATCCGCTTCGAGCATGTCAGCTTTTCCTACCCGCACCTTATGGAAACGGCGGAATCCAACGACCGTGAGTATGCGGTGTCGGACATCACATTTTCCGTAAACAGGGGAGAATCGCTCGGCATCATCGGCTCGACCGGATGCGGAAAGACGACTCTCGTCAATCTTCTGATGCGCTTTTACGACGTGACCGAAGGGCGAATTCTGGTCGACGGGCGCGATGTGCGCTCTTACGACCCGATTGAGCTTCGGCGGCGAATCGGCGTCGTGTTCCAAAACGACACGGTTTTCGCAGATACAATTCGGGAAAATGTGACGTTCGGACGGGACATTTCCGATCAGGCCGTGCGCGATTCCCTCGAAGATGCCAACATTCTGGCGTTTGTCGACTCGCGGGAGGAGGGGCTTTCCTATAAGGCCGCAAAGGCCGGCGCCAATCTAAGCGGCGGCGAAAAACAGCGTCTCGTCATCGCCCGCGCGCTTGCCGGAAATCCCGAGATTCTGATTCTCGATGACGCTTCGAGCGCTCTTGACTATAAGACCGACGCGGCGCTTCGTAAGGCGATTCGCGAGCATCACGGCGATGTGACCGGCATCACGATTGCGCAGCGAATCAGTTCCGTTCGGAATATGACGCACATTCTGGTCATGGAAGCCGGCGAGATTGTCGGCTACGGAACGCACGAGGAACTGATGGAGTCGTGTGAGATTTACCGCGATATCTATCAGTCACAGATGGGAGGTGAAGAGAATGCCTCCGCTTAGCAGTAAAACCGAAAAACCGAAGGACGCGAAAGGCACGCTTATTCGGCTGCTCGGCTATCTCGGACGCTACCGGGTCGGCCTGTTCTTCGGTGTTTTGCTTTCCGTTTCCGCCAATATCTGCTCGCTTCTCGGGCCGAAGCTTGCCGGCTCCGCCATTTCGGCGATGGGCGACGAGAAGAATCCGGGCGTGGATTTTGACCGGGTATACCGTTTCGCGGCCATGATGCTGGTGCTCTATGTTTTCTCGTCCGTAATCACCTATCTGCTGTCGTTTCTGATGATGAACATCGGACGGTCCGTCGGACGAAAGCTTCGTTCCGATGTGATGGACAAGCTGATGCGGCTTCCCGTCGGCTACTTCGACACGCACCAGACCGGTGATATCATCAGCCGCGTGTCCTATGACATCGATGTCATCAGCAACTCGCTTTCGACGGATATCACGCAGATTCTTTCCTCGATCATTACCGTCGTCGGGGCGTTCATCTTCATGCTGCACGTCTATGCGCCGCTTGTGCTTGTCGTCGTGCTGATGATTCCGTTTTATATCATGTACACCCGTTACATGATGCGCAAAACGCGGCCTTTGATGTCCAAGCGTTCTGCGATGTACGGCTCGATGAACGGCTTCTCCGAGGAAATGTTCGCGGGGCAGAAGACGATTCAGGCATATGCGCACGAAGCGCAGTCCGACCTTGACTTTGCCGTTTACAACGACGGGGCATCGGACGCCTTTTACAATGCCGATTTCCAGGCTGCCAAAATCGGTCCGACCGTCGGTTTCTTCACCAACGTTTCGCTTGCGCTTACGGCAACGGTGGGTTCCATCTTCTACATGAAGCATAAGATGGACATCGGTCAGATTGCATCGTTTATTCTGTATACGAGAAAGTTCTCCGGCCCGATTAACGAGGTTGCCAATATTTCGAATGAGATTCTGTCCGCGCTTGCCGCGGCGGAACGGGTCTTCCGGCTTCTGAATGAGCCCGAAGAGACCGCGGACCTTTTGGACGCGACAGAGCTTACCGACGTGACCGGCAATGTGGAACTTAAGGATGTCACATTTTCCTATGTTCCCGAAAAGCCGATTCTCAACGGGGTCAATCTGAAAGCGGATGCCGGCAAACTCATTGCCATCGTCGGCCCGACCGGCGCCGGCAAGACGACCATCATCAACCTTCTGATGCGGTTCTACGACCCCGTGAGCGGCGAGATTCTCGTCGACGGGCAGGAGCATAGAAACTATACGATGCGCTCTTTACGAAAGGCCTACGCGATGGTGCTTCAGGACACCTGGGTGTTCCACGGAACCATTTACGAAAACATCGCTTACGGGCGCAGCGACGCCACGAAGGAAGAGGTTGTTGCCGCGGCCAAGGCGGCGCATATCCACAAATACATCATGTGCCTCTCGAACGGCTATGATACCGTCATTACCGAGGACGGAGGCAACATTTCCAAGGGACAGAAACAGCTTCTCACGATCGCCCGGGCCATGCTCTACGATGCGAAGATGCTGATTCTTGACGAGGCGACTTCCAATGTCGACACGCGTACGGAGCGGCAGATCCAGTCTGCCATGCGGACGCTCATGAAGGACAAGACCTGCTTTGTCATCGCCCACCGTCTTTCGACGATTCGGAACGCCGACCGCATCCTTGTCATCGGCGGCGGCAACATCGCCGAGCAGGGCACGCACGAGGAATTAATGGCGCAAAAAGGCGCCTACTACCGGCTCTACATGAGCCAATGGGAGTAGGCGCGCAAGCGCTGCTTTATAAGGCATCAGCCTGTTTTACTCCGCCGGGGTCACCAATCCGTCCCCGGCGATTTTTATTTTATTGCCGGAAATCTTCAGCATGTTGGCAACTTCCTTATCGCGGTCTGCCCCGAGCAGAATCGTCGTTGTGACATTCTTCTGTCTTGCCGGCGTATAGTAGAGGTCAATGTGCTGCTCGCCGGTGGCGTCATCGCCGTGAATCTTAAGCTCAATCAGCATCGAACCCAGATCCTTGTCGTTAAACCAGAAATTGCTGTAGCCGTACACAATCGGCTTGCCCTTGTAGAAATCGATGGGGTCGGGCTTGTGCGAATGGCCGCCGATAATCGCATCGGCGCCGGCATCCAGATAAATCTTCGCGGAATCAATCTGCACCTGTTCGATCTGGGTCTGATAATCCGCGCCCCAGTGCACAATCGCAATCACGAAATCCGCATGTTTTTTCGCTTCGCGGATGGCTTCGACGAAGACCGCTTCCTCGTCTGTCTTGATCTTCGGGTCGTCACCGATCCGATAGCAGCGAAGGATGCCCGG
>CADBTG010000039.1 GCA_902797475.1 uncultured Lachnospiraceae bacterium
CGAACGTCGCTGGGCTGCATATCGCTGTTGATGTAGTTGCTGAAGTAAGGCGTGCCGTACTTCGCGGTCATCTCGAACAGAAGACGGTTGTTCTCGTTATCGGACCAGTCAAAGTCCTTCGTGATGGAGTAGGTCGGAATCGGATACTGGAAACCGCGGCCATTTGCATCGCCTTCGATCATGATCTCGATGAAGGCCTTGTTGACCATATCCATTTCTTTCTTACAATCCTTATAGCAGAAGTCCATCTCCTCGCCGCCGATCAGGCAGGGAAGCTCGGCCATGTCTGCCGGAACGGTCCAGTCAAGCGTAATGTTGCTGAACGGAGCCTGGGTACCCCAACGGCTCGGGGTGTTCACGCCGTATACGAAGCTCTGGCTGCACTGCTTTACTTCTTTATAGGACAGGTTGTCAACTTTTACGAAAGGAGCAAGGTATGTATCGAAAGAGGAAAATGCCTGCGCGCCCGCCCACTCATTCTGCATAATGCCGAGGAAGTTCACCATCTGGTTCACAAGCGTGGACAGATGTCTTGCCGGCGAAGAGGTCATCTTGCCGCGGATTCCGCCGAGACCCTCTTTAATCAGCTGCTTCAAAGACCATCCTGCACAGTAACCGGTCAGCATGGAAAGGTCATGAATATGAATATCGGTATTCCGATGTGCATTGGCGATCTCGGGATCGTATACTTCACTGAGCCAGTAGTTGGCCGTGATGGCACCGGAGTTGTTCAGGATGAGGCCGCCAACGGAATACGTAACCGTAGCGTTCTCCTTAACACGCCAGTCCTCCTCATGCACATAGTTGTTCACGATCTCCTTATAGTCGAGAATCGTGGATTTCATGTTACGCATCTTCTCGCGGTTCTTCCGGTAGAGGATGTACGCCTTCGCAACATCGGTATAGCCGGTGGATTCGAGCACGTGCTCAACGCAGTCCTGAATATCCTCCACCTCTACAACGCCGTCCTTAACCTTGCTCTGAAATTCCGACGTAACACGAAGTGCCAGAAGGTTGATGATGTCATCCGTATACTCCTTCTGTGTTGCTTTGAATGCCTTCTCTATGGCTCCGCAGATCTTCTGCAGGTCAAAATCACGTAATTCCCCGTCCCTTTTTGCTACTTGAATCATGCGCATTCTCCTTTCGTCCGTCCTGTGCTTCCAAACGGAAGCGATTGTCTTAATCATAGCACAGAGGGTAGAGGATGTCAACTAAATCTATTAGTGAAAAATGCCAAAAATACTATATATTGTGTTTGCACTTTGACGGAAGTCCTGTTTACGAACAGACGCAGAAAGCCCCGTCTTCCCTTATAATTTCGGGAAAACAGGGCTTTTTTGACGTTTTGCATGACGTTTTTTGTAACGGGCTATTTACCTTTTGTATTCCTTCGGGAGATAAGCCTTAACGGCAATCCCCTCCGGCGTGTATTCCTCGAAGAGCAGCTCTCCGACGCGGCGGATTTCCGCGACCCTGCCCGCATCGTCGTAGGGAATCACGGTCTCGAGATAGTATTTTCCTTCGCGAAGCACTTCGCCTATGGTCTGTAAAAGCGTGCTCACGCCTTCGCCGGTTTTGGCGGAAATGCGGACGGTTTTCTCGGCCTTCAGATCCTTGATGATGACATCGCCTGCCAGATCGATCTTGTTGTAAACCGTGATGATCGGTTTGTCCTCGATGCCGAGACCCGCAAGCGTCTCGTAGACGACGGCCATCGCCGTTTCGGGCTCCTCCGCCGAAGCGTCCACCACATGCAGGATGATATCAGCGTAACGGGCCTCCTCCAACGTGGAACGGAACGCGTCCACAAGATGATGGGGCAGCTTTCTGATAAATCCGACCGTATCCGTGAACAGCATCTCCTGTCCGTCCTCGGTCTCACACACTCTCGTGGTCGGGTCAAGCGTCGCAAACAGCATGTCCGCCGAAAGCACTTCCGCGCCGGTGAGGCGGTTTAACAGGGTGGATTTGCCGGCGTTTGTGTATCCGACGATGGAAATCACCGGAATGCCGGAACGGATTCTGCCCTGCCGCTGCACGTCGCGGTTCTTCTGCATCTCCTTCAGTTCCCGGTTCAGCTGCGCAATCCGCCCGCGGATGACACGACGGTCGGTTTCGAGCTTCTTCTCGCCGGGGCCTCTTGTCCCGATGCCGCCGCCGAGACGGGACATCGCGCTGCCGGCTCCGATCAGCCTTGTGGAACGGTATTTCAGCTGTGCAAGCTCGACCTGAACGGATCCTTCCCTGGTCGACGCATGCTTCGCAAAGATATCGAGAATCAGCATCGTGCGGTCCATCACCTTAATGCCGAGAGCGTCCTCGAGATTCTTCATCTGGGCGGGGCTCAGCTCGTCGTCCGTGACGACGGCGTCGGCTTCGGTCCGTGCGATTTCTTCCCGGACTTCTTCAATCTTTCCTTTGCCGATATAGGTCCCCGGATGCCGTGCCTCACGGTTTTGAATGACTTCACCGACCGTGACGCCGCCGGCGGTCTTCACAAGCTCGGAAAGCTCCGCCAGGGACTTTTTCACTTCTTCAAAAGAGGAGCCCGGCGTGCCGTCGGCAACGGCCACCATCAGAACGCGTTCCTCTTCCGTTTTATTCTCAAACATATAACCTCACTATTCTAAGCCGAGACGCTTCTTGACAAATTTGTATTCGCGAATGGCCTCGTTGTCGCCGGGGTACTCCACGATGTACGTCTGGAACGCCTCGTAAGCACCGGCGAAGTCACATCTTCCCTCCAAAACCGCAATGCGGTTCCGAAGCAGCTGCTGTCTGGCGGAGGATGCGCCGAACGCAAGTCCCATTTCTATCATTTCGGATGCCTTGTCATAATCGAACAGTGCCAAATAGCACACCGCCTCCTGGTTGCAGACCGTGGGCGAGGTCGCGAGAATGCTCGCGCGGTAGCTGTCGTAGTACGAGATGGCCTCTTCGTAGCATTTTTCATAGAGCGCTATTTCGCCGAGGAAATAGTATGCCTCCGTGAACCCGTTCTCGACAGCGTTCTGCATCTCGATTTTGGCGGATGTATAGTTCTTCTGATAGAAATGCACCTGCCCGAGCAGATACTTATCCTCGTTGTTGTTAATCTTCAGGCGACTTGCCTTATCCAGTGTCTTTTCGGCCTTCTCGTCCTCGCCCTGATCGCGGTAGCAGGTGTAGAGACCAAGGTACGACTGATAGCTGCCTTCACTTCTCGCGAGAGCCGTCTCATAGTCCTCAAGGGCGTTTTGGAAATCGCCTTTCTCCCGATAGAGATTGGCACGGGAACAAAGCGCCTTCACGTTCTTCGGATCCATTTCGAGCACCTGCGTGTAGGTCGACACGGCTTCGTCCGTCTTGCCGAGGCACTCCTGGGCATTCGCCTTGTAGTACATAATGTCGATGTTCCAGCCGGATTCCGTGCTGATGGCAAGCGCGTTGATGAAGCTTTCCAGAGCTTTTTCAAACTCCAGCTTCTGCATGTAAGCGATTCCCTGCCCGCGGTAGGCAAACTTGTTGCGCTTCATTGCCTTCGCGCCCGAAGCATCCGCCACGATGACCGCGTTAAACTGCTCAAGCGCCAGGTCATACTCGCGGAGCTGGATCAGAACCATTCCGTAGTTGTTCAGTACTTCCTTGTTTCCGGGCTCAATCTTAAGCGCCCGTTCGAAATAAGCGCGCGCGGTCTCGTAATCGCCGGAATTATAATAAGCAAGGCCCTTTTCGTTCTCTCCCTCTGCGGTCATTTTGTCCTTGCCGCAGGCGGTAAGAGTCATAAGAACCAATATCAAAATGCCGAAAGCAGCACGTTTCATGACAATCCCCCGTTTTTTTGGATTCCGCCTTCGATTATAAAGGGAAAATGACAGAAATTCAACCATAAAAAATACCCCTTGGAAGAGGCAAAGTTTCAGTTGACAAGGAGCCGCTCTTCTTCCATAATGAAACTACCGAAATACCCGAAAAGGAGAGATGGATATGGCAAAATATGTATGTCCCGTATGCGGTTATGTGCATGAGGGTGATGAGCCCCCGGAAAAGTGCCCGGTATGCGGTGTTCCCGGCGCGAAATTCACTAAGCAGGAAGGTGATCTTTCCTGGGCTGCAGAGCATGTTGTAGGCATTGCGGCAGGCGTTCGAGAGGATATCCTTAAGGATCTCCGCGCCAACTATGAAGGTGAGTGCCGTGAGGTCGGCATGTACCTTGCAATGGCAAGGGTTGCTCACAGAGAAGGTTATCCGGAAATCGGTCTTTACTGGGAGAAGGCTGCTTATGAGGAAGCTGAACATGCTGCCAAGTTTGCAGAGCTGCTCGGTGAGGTCGTAACCGATTCCACCAAGAAGAACCTCCAGATGCGTGTTGATGCCGAGAACGGTGCAACCGCAGGCAAGACGGATCTTGCAAAACGTGCAAAGGAACTCGGTCTCGATGCCATTCATGACACCGTTCACGAGATGGCCCGCGACGAGGCAAGACACGGAAAGGCTCTGGCCGGTCTTCTGAAAAGATACTTCGGCTAAACAATCCACCAAATGCGGAAACGGCGACAGTGTAAACTGCCGCCGTTTTTTTTCGTCGCATTTTCCAAAGGGAAGGCCGTGGCAAATGTGACCGCCTCCGTCTTCATTCGGCTCTTTCTTCGGATTCCCGAAGAAGCCTGTCGATGACCTCCTCGAGCATGTCCTGCTCCTGCCCGGAAAGCCTCTTGAACTTGCGCAGGAGCGTCCGGTCGCCGTCGCTGATGTCCTCCGCGCAGAAGAAATCCTCAGGGCTCATCCCGAAATACCGGCAGATCGAAAGAAGCTCCGGATACCCCGGAAAACCTCTTCCCGACGTAATCCGGTTGATGTAACCGCGCCCTCTTCCGAGATCCGTGCTCATCTTCGCTTCGCTGATGCCGCGCCTGAGACGCAGCTTCGTAATCCGCTCCGCCAAAAAGCTTTTCCGCACCGCTTCTGCTGCCATGTCAGGACCTCCGTTTCCGGCCCCGCCTTCTGATTGCACTTGTGTTGAACGCCGCCAGAAAAGCGAAAATCCCATACAAAACATAGTTTCCGGTGCTGTCGCCGGTAATCGGGGAAGTCAGCCCCATCTTCGCATTGTAAATGACAACCTCGCCTGTTTCCGCCCCTCGCGGAACCGTGAAGATGACATCGTCGCCGATTGCATAGCCTTCTGGTGCCGCCGTCTCATGAAGCGTATAGCAGCCTCCGGACGTCAGCATCGCGACCGTTTCGTGTTCCGTCCCGTCGCTGACCCACTCGTCCACGACCTGCCCGTCACTGTCGAGAATCTGAAGCGACGCGCCCGTAAGCGCTTCCTCACTGCCGTAGCTTCGCTTGCTGATCACGACGCGGGTATAATCGTCCACCATCTCAACGCTGTCGGTCTCTCCGTCCGTTCCGACGGAAAATGTGATGTCCTTCGCGAGCACATACCCCTTCGGCGCTTCCGCCTCGTGAAGCCGGTACGTTCCGCCGGCCTTCAAAAGACCGGTAAAGGTCTTCTTCCTGCCGTCGCTCACCCATTCGGTAATCAGCTTCTCTCCTTCGTAAATCTGCAGCCTCGCGCCCGCAAGCTCGGACCCGTCAAGCGCCGATTTCTTGCTGATTTCCACCCTGGTCGGCTTATCCTCCATCACGACCCGGCTGAGGCTTCCGTCCGCGTGCACGGTAAAGGTCTGGTCCTTCGCGAGCGTGTACCCCACAGGTGCCTCCGCCTCATGAAGAATATATGTCTTTCCGGCCTCTAAAACGCCGTTTAGCTGCCTCTCCTTTCCGTCGGTCACCCACTCATACACCACGTTTCCGCTTTGATCGAGAATCTGCAGCCTGGCGCCCGCCAGTTCTCCGTTCCCGCTCTCGTTCTCCGAGCCCGCCGAGGAAGATCCCGACGTCAGCGCCTTCTTCGAAACGGCAACTTTGCCGACAACCGGCGGCAAAGTCGGAATCGCAAATGCCTTCGTCGTGATTGTCACGCCGTACCGGTCGGTCCGACCGACGAACAGCCGTTGCATGGTTCTTGTATCCTCCTGATAGAAATGCAGGGATGACGCCGCTTTCGTGCTGTATCCGCTGGCCATGACGGTCATCTCGCTCCCTGCTGCGGAAGCAGGCAGCCTGACCGTCACCTCGGCGCCCTCTTCAATCTTCTGCGCCGTCCCCTTAGAGACACTCACGATCTGCGCGCCGTCAATGCTGAAGGACAGCGTCGCGTACTCGCAATTTGTCAGGGAAACCTTCAGATACACGAGAATTCCGTCTCCGGTTCCTTCCGTCGGCACAACAATCCTCTCCATGGCAAATGCCGCGTTGATCGTCGTCACGGCGCCGCTTTTTGCAAGCTGAAACAGTGCCGTCGCCGCGCCCCAAACCTCTTCCGCGCCGTCCGCCGTCCCCATTTTCACCAGGGGCGTACCGCGTTTCGGTTCGGGATTCCAAAAGGAAAATGCCAGGTAGGATGCCCCTTCCTGTTCCTTCTGATACGAAGCCCACATGCGCGCTGCAATCTGCGTTGCCGCCTGCGCCGCCACGGTATCGCTTCCGAAATCGTAGCCGCAGATCTTCGTCGTGTACGGATAACCGTTTCGAAGAATCTCCCGCATTCCCGTCATCATGCGCTCCGAGTAGCCCATGACCGAAGGGTCAATCGTATGATAGGAAACGCCATCGTTCGGGCTTTTCAGCATGGATTCCAGGCAATAGGCGGGGAAAGTCGTCCCATTTATCACAATATTATGAATGAAATTGTACCTCGTAAGCCACCTTCCGGCCGGCTCCTCCTTGATCAGGACGTAAACAGGCGTCGTTTCGGTATATGCTTTTCCGGTTTCCTGTGCAGCGCGCACCGGTACCCCCGGGAAAAGCGAAAGCAAAAGGCAGATGACAAGCATCACCGCCTTTGCCGGTTGTTTTCTAAATTTCATAACAAAAAACCTCTCAGAATTACAGAAATTGTCAGAGTTTCAGAAAA
>CADBTG010000040.1 GCA_902797475.1 uncultured Lachnospiraceae bacterium
GCCAAAGCGACCCGTCCATCAGCATCCGGCAGTACAGCCCTTTATGATGCACCATCAGGTAGGTTATGCGCATTCTGCCGTACTTACCGAGCGGCGGGTATTCCTTTTCGGGAAGGACGAGATCCGGCAGATAGACGT
Source organism: uncultured Lachnospiraceae bacterium (assembly GCA_902797475.1). Classification (GTDB taxonomy): domain Bacteria; phylum Bacillota; class Clostridia; order Lachnospirales; family Lachnospiraceae; genus ISDg. Next base: position 139 of record CADBTG010000040.1, read on the forward strand.
CTCCGTGTAGGGTGTAATGTAGCCCGTTTTGTTCATCGTAGATGTGCTTTTCATGTTTGCAATATTTTTATATAGCTTAAAAATCAAAGTCCAGCAAACTGGATTTTGCGTTGGGCATATGTTCTTCTACACGCCCAAGAACGATCCCATTCCGTCGGTTCCCCGTTTGACATTTATGATAACAACATATATAATAGCAATATGAATAGGTTCAGATATGTTGGAGGGGTTAATCATGTTCACTTCCATTCAAAAATACATCAGTATGATTCTCGTTACGCTGATGATCGCCTTTTCCATGCAGTTCGGCACGGAGCCGGATGCCTCGATCGACGCGGTTGCCGACAATCTGACAGACGGGCTCCTCAGCGGTTCCATGACACCTTTTGCGGGCGCGGATCTTACCGAGGCCGAAACGATTCTCACGCGGATTGCCGTGGATGCAGAGGGCAACTGTTTCTTCACCGATCTGGATTACGGTAATCAGGACCGCGCCGTCTGGCCTGCCGCCGCCCACCTGACACGAACCGAACGACTGGCAATCCTGTTCAGGCTTGAAACGGATCCTGCCGTCAAAGCGGTATACAGAGACACAGTGATCAAGTTGCTGAACCACTGGATCCGTCAGGATTATCAGAATCCGAACTGGTGGCACAATAAGCTCTCGAATCCGAACATACTCGGCGAGATCGGTATTCTGATGAAATCGGAACTGAGCGCCGATCAGCTGCGTTCTCTTGCTGTTCTGGTGGGACGCGGCTGCTACGCTCTGGATCCCACGCTGTACGTATATACCGGTGCAAATGCGATTGACATTGCCATGTCGTCAATCAAATTCGGCGTGCTCATCGGCTCCGCACCCGCCATCCGGTCCGCGCTCCGTGTCGTTTCACGCCAGCTCGATTACTCGGTTCTGGAGGGAATCAAGCAGGACGGCACTTTCTTTCAGCATGGCCTTCGGCTATATATGGGCGGCTACGGAATCGACTTTATCAAGGGCATGGCAAAGATTCTCGGCATGATCTCCGGCACGGCGTACATGTTCCCGGAAAGCCAGCTCGCGCCCTTTTCCGCGTTTCTGCTGACGGGGCTCAGAACCATGAGCTTCGGCAATACCCTGGACCCCACGGTGATGGGCCGGTCGGTTTCACGCGTCAACGCACAGCCGCTGGTCGGTCTTGTTCCGGACCTACTTTTGCTTGCAGGCACAGAAGGCATACCGCGCCGCAATGAGATTTTGACCTATGCGGAGTCGATCGCCGAAAACCGGAAGGAGAACAGAGGGCTGCATTACTTTGAAAATGGGAAACTCCTCGTCATCAACAACGAAGATTTCTATTTCAGCTTTCGCGGCGGCGACAGCCTCATGTTCTATGCGGAGATCACCAACGACGAGAACATCCTTTGCTACAATTCTTCTTTTCCGGGTGTGACGACAATCATGCACACTGGAAACGAATACACGAACATCAGCCCGCTGTATGACTATTCGATGGTTCCCGGCACAACGGCCGTCCGCGAAACGGATGAAGCTCTCGCCGCACATGCAGACCCCACCTACCGTCTGCTTCCTGGCACTTACGGCAGCAAAGTTTCCGACGGCGCAGCGGTCGTGTTTGCAAAGACCGTACATGAAGGAATCGGCATGACCGTTTCCTGCTTTGCGACCGATGATGCTGTGGTGCTTCTCGGCGCTGGCATGACCAACCGGACCGGCAAGCAGATGTTCACCACCCTTGATCAGTCGTATTATACAGGCTCCTTTGTTCAGGAAGGGAATACCGTGCTTCACAACGGCGTGAAATATGAATTGCTGGACGGCGAGGCACTGCACGCAGAAGCCGAACACCGTGTGGGCTCGTGGCGAAGAAATAACCGTACACTTCCCGACGTTTTTGCCGAGGGCGACATCTTCAGCGTCTATGTTGAAAATGACGGAGCGTATGCGTATTCCGTGATGACAGAACACACTAACGCGCAGTTTGAGGTGATCGCGAACACACCGTCTGTTCAGGCTGTCCGCCTTCCGGACGGCAGAATCGCCGCGGCGTTCTTCTCCGCGGGCAGTTTCAACGATCACGGCCGCACCTACAAGGGGAATGCCGGCACGGCAAACATCTTCGGATGACGA
>CADBTG010000041.1 GCA_902797475.1 uncultured Lachnospiraceae bacterium
GGTTTGCGGCGCGGTTGTCGCCGGAAAACTGATGGATCTGCTTCTTTCCTCGGAGGGCAAGCCGGGATTCTTCGCGGAGCATATTGAGATCCTCGCGCTGGCCACGGTTGCCGACGTGATGGAGCTGACCGGCGAAAACCGGATCATTGTAAAGAAAGGCCTTGCGAAGCCGATTGGTTTCTGGAATCTCGGACTGCAGAAGCTTGCTGCGGCAAACGGCCTGAAAACCGATCCGAAGGCATACACGTTCGGTTTCGTATTTGCCCCGTGCATCAATGCGCTCGGCAGACTCAGTAACGCCGACCCCGGAGTTGAACTTCTTCTTGAGAAGGACGAAACCAAGGCGGAAAAGCTTGCTTCGGATATGGTCGATGCCAACCGGGCCCGCAAGGACATGACGAAAGAAGCACTCGATGAGGCTGTTGCTTACCTCGATGCCCTTCCGGTTACTGAAAAGGCTCCGATTGTATATTATTCCGGAAAATGCCATGAAAGCATTGCCGGAATTGTTGCCGGGAAGATTCGCGAGCGCTACTACCTTCCGACGATTGTTCTTTGTAAAAGCGGGGACGGAGAGGATCTTTTAAAGGGTTCGGGCAGAAGCATCCCCGGGTATACGATTTTTGAAGGGCTGACTTCTGCGAAGGACTGTCTTGTGAAGTTCGGCGGACATTCCCAGGCGTGCGGATTGAGCATTCGCGAGGGTGACCTCCCGGAGTTTAGAAGAAGGCTTGCCGAACATTTCCGCGCCTCGGGGGCGGAAACGGAGGAGAAGATCTCCGTCGATCTGGTCGTCTCATTTGCCGATCTGAGCGAAGCGTTTCTTTCGGAGCTTTCCAAAGCGGAACCGTTCGGAACCGGAAACCCGAAGCCGATTCTTGCGGCACGAAACGTAACGCTTACGAGAATATCGCATTTCGGCAAATCGGTCCGTTATACAAGACTTTCCTTACAGGATGAGCAGGGGACCGGCATTTCGGGCGTATGGTTCGGAAATGCCGACGAATTTGTGTCAGAACTATCCGAAAAATACGGAAAGCAGGCGGTTTCCGATGCTTATGCAGGTAAAGGAACGACGAAGATGCATATCCTGTTTTTCGCAAAGATCAGTTCCTATTCCCATGAGGCGGAACTGGAAATCGGAAACTATCGTCTGATTTGACATCGCAGGGGCTGTGTTGTAGAATAAAATGTCAGGAAAATGTCGGAAAGGGAGGAATTTGAGATGCTGTTTGAAGGAAGAATCGTATTAAAGGGCGGACACCTGGTTGATCCTGCGTCCGGCATCGACGAGATTACCGATATCCGGATGGATGAAGGTATCATTTTGGCGATTCAAAAGGACATTCATCCGACAGCGGGTGAGACGGTCATCCCGTGTGACGGACAGTATATTTTCCCGGGATTTGTCGATTTGCATGTGCATTTCCGTGATCCCGGACAGACCTATAAGGAAACGCTTGAAAGCGGTGCGAGAGCTGCCGCCGCAGGCGGATTTACCGCAGTATGCCCGATGCCGAACACGGTTCCGGCAACGGACAGCCTCGAGAAAATTTCGCTTCTTTTAAAGAGAAGCAAAGAGGAGGCTGCCGTTAACATTCTGCCGATCAGTGCCGTGACAATCGGACAGGAGGGTAAGGAAAATGTTAACGTAAGCGCCGTAAAACTGGCCGGCGCCGTAGCCCTTTCCGAAGACGGAAAGTCCGTCATGGATACGGATTTATATGAAAAGGCATTAAGAAAGGCTAAGGAAGAAGACATTCCGGTATTCGCGCACTGCGAAGATAAGAGCATTTTACGGGGCGGCGTCATCAATGCCGGAAAGAAGGCAGAAGAGCTCGGACTTCCGGGAATCAGCGATGCCGTTGAGGATATCATTGCCGCAAGAGACCTGATTCTTGCCGGAGAGACCGGTGCGCACGTACATCTGTGCCACTGCTCGACGAAGGCTTCCGTTGCATTTCTGATGATGGCGAAGCAGCTCGGCTATCCGGTTTCCGCCGAGGCCTGCCCGCATCATTTCGCGCTTTGCGACGAAGACATTCCGTTTAATGACGGTAATTACAAGATGAATCCTCCGCTTCGCAGCCGGGAGGA
>CADBTG010000042.1 GCA_902797475.1 uncultured Lachnospiraceae bacterium
CCCTTTGTCCGGAAGCTTCAGGTCAAACCCGCCGAGCGCATACAGCCGCTCTTCGGTATCCATATCGTAAATCATGCTGATATTCTTAATGTCAAACATTTCCGTTCCTCCTAATCCTCCATCAAATCGATGGTCTTTATGCTGTTAATCGAAATCATGGCCGGAATCTGAAGCGCGCCCACGATCACGGCAAATGCGCCGAGAATCCGAAGCACCTGGTCCTTCATGAACCATTTGACCGTCAGCCCCTTCGGAACAATCAGAAGTGCGTTCATAACTCCCATCAAAGCGATGGAAAATACGACGCCCAACACAATTCCCGCGAGAAACATGATGCCCATCTCCCGCATCAGCATCCCGTAAATCTCCCCTTTTGAATATCCGATGGAAGCATACAGGCAATACTCGTTCACGCGGTTTCGAAGGAATGAAACATAGGCGACGACCACCGAGATGCTCAGGAATACCATCACGACCATCAGGATTCCGGTGATGACGGAATCAATGACCTTTTTGAAGCCGTTTTCGTACATTTCTCTATAATCCCGGATATCGGAAACGCTGTCTCCGTTCTCTTCGCTGACGGTGACTCCGTATTTGGCAGCGAGTTTTCGAAAATCCGCGCTTTTCTCATTACAAAGCACCACATATCCCCATCCGTTATTGAACGAGCCGCGGGGCGTTCCCATGCAGATCATTTCCTTCGAGCGGATGATTCCGACCACATGGAAGACCTCGCCGTAAGAATCCTCCCGGAACCAGTCCCCGACCTTCATGCGTCCGTTCTTCATAACCTTCTCGTCAATCAGAAGTTCCCCGTCGCCTGACGGCATGCGCCCCTCAATCAGTTCGGCTCCGAAATGCTTCATCACAATCGGCAGCTCCTCTGCCTCAAGCAGCGGAAACTCGTATCCGATTCCGCCGACAACACCGAAATACGGAGCTTTTAATACCTGCGTATCATAGACCTTTTCCACATCCGGGTCGGCGTTCAGATCCGCGAAAAACTGCTCTTTTGCCTTTCTGAGTGCTGCGGCATACTCCTTTACATCCGCAAAGTCGGCTCTGTCCACGTTGTAGCTTGGGTTGTTGATCGATGCGAATGACATCTTCTTCGGCAGTTCAAAGGCAATCGGCTTAATGCTCTCGGTCGTTGCATTCAGGAGGAATGCCACGACATACATCGCCGCAAATGAGAGCGCCAGCGCCAGAATCAGGACGAAGCATATTCTTTTGTTGTTTCGTATGTATTTATTTGCTGAAAGACGGCTTTTCATTGCTGCTCTCCTTTCCACATCCACCCGTATCATACAGGAAAATGCCACACAAAAAAAGTGACCGCAGTCACGATTTCCGATAAAAACCATGACTGCGGTCATAAATGTCACATTTTCCATAGTTGAAGGAGGCGTTTATTTTGCGATAAACAATCCGTATTCCTTCGGGACGTGAAGCACTCCGTCCTGCATGTTTTGAAGAAGTATCTCGCGGACCTTCTCTTTTACGGTCGCTGCGTCATTAATTCCGTTTTCTGCTTTAATCCACATAACTCAAAGAAATCTCGTAAATCAATCCGTCTCTAAACGTAAACGCAAAGGAACGTTCTGCCATATAGAGTTCGGAGTCTTCCGCGTAGGTAAGAATATCCGTTACCACACCGTTATCAAGGGTAAAGCTGTTCGTCTTCGTCGGCTCTCCGGCACAGCGCAACAGATCTTCCTTCATAAAGAGATCCGGGAAAATGAACCCGATGGCTCCCTCGGGAAGTTTCGGGATGGAGTCCACCCTGATGGAACATATTACACAGTCACCGACCTTCTGCTCCAAATCCGTAAAGTTACCAACGGTCATCGTGGCAGACCGATAGGGCGCCAATTGAATGCTGAATCCCAGAGAATACCAGCTCTTAGCCTCCACCGTATCCTCCAGTTTATCCACTGTGGTTATCTCCACACCGTCTTTGACCAGATCCCGAAGCGTTGCTTTTCCGAGGATATACTTCTTTCCGTTATAGAAGAAGCTCATGTCCGTAAAATCAACGAATTTGTCGGAATCAACAGGTCCGTCCGGCGTCCGGGTCGGTTCCGGCGAAGGCGTAGGAGTAGGCGTTTTCGTGGCATTTTCCGTCTCATCGGTCCTGTCAGGCGTCTTTTCTTTTTCGTCATCTTTGCCACAAGCAGCGAGTGCGAAAACCAGAACCGTAACAAGCAACAAATAAATCAGTTTGTGTTTCATTCGTATTCCCCTTTTATTGTTATTTATATGAAAGCCGTTTCATAGTATCCTTCACGGCTTCATAATCTCCCGTAAAGCAGAAGGTCTGCATTCCGACTGTCCGGGCGCCGGCCAGATTCTGCTCAAGATCGTCAACGAAGAGGCATTCCTCTCCCCTAAGGCCGTACTGCGCCAGAAAAGTTTCATAGATTTCCGGGTCCGGCTTCAGCATATGATGGTCAGCTGACACGAACACGCCGTCGAAGAAATCAAGCGGCAGGAACGGCGGAAAATACCGGTAAAAAGCATCGCTTGCGTTAGACAGCACATAAATTCCGTAGCCCTGATCTTTGACAAATGTGCAGAATTCCCGTGCGCCCTCCAGCGGCTTCATGCAGATGTCCCACTGCTCCGAACAGGCCTTAAGCGCCTTATGGAATTGCGCGGGCACCCTGACTTTAATCAGGTCATACCGGTCCGCGTCCTTGATGTCGCCGCGGTCACCCATCTTCCATTCGGGACCGTGAAACAGCTCCTTTCGGATCACATCCCGTTCCTCACCGGGGGAACAGAATTTTCCGAGTGCAATTTCCGGGTTGTAATCGAGAAGGACGTTGCCCATGTCGAGTATCACATTTTTCAGCATATCTTTATTTCTTTCTCCGCATCTTAAAAAATACGGCGATTCCCGGCAGAATAAGCACAATTGCAATGAGACAGATGAGCAAAGCCGTTTTCGAACCACGGTCATCTTGGGAAGTCTCTTTCTTTTCTTCCGCCCCTGCAGTAGGCGTAAATAAATGGGGCTCCCCGATTTCCGTTCCTTTCTCCTGATCCGGTGCCACAGCATCTTCCTTCCCGTCCGGGTTCGTCTCTATGGCTGTCGGGGTCACAGTGATTTCATCCGTGCCGTCATCCTTTACGGTTTCAGTGCCTGTCGGTTCGTTTCCGTCTGCAGGATCAGTGGCTTCGCCGGTCGGGGTTGGTTCGTTTCCGTCGGCTGGCTTATCCGCATCGTCTGTCGGCGCAGGAGTGTCCTGTCCGGGTGTCAATTGGTTTCCGTCTGGTGTGGGCTGCTTTGAATCCGGTGTCGGCGAAGCGTTGTTCGGTGCCGGCGTATTTCCGGTCTGCTTTGCCGGCGTCGGATTATTCTGCACCGGTGTAGTATTATTCTGTTTCGGCGTCGGTGTGTTTTGTTTCGGCGTCGGTGTGTTCGGCTTCGGAGTCGGTGTGTTCGGTTTTCCAATCTGAGGCTTCGCGTAGCCGTTCACCTCGAGCATCCGGTTGATCATGGTCTGGAGTTCGGTCTTGGTTGCTTTTCCGTGCGGATCAATCCTTCTCTGCTCCTTCGGGGCGCCGGCTTCTCCTTTTCCTTCCATGATGTTATGAGTCGCGGCCCAGCAGACGGCTTCCCAGGCGTAGTCATCCACCTCGTAATAGTCGATGAAAGCATCGCTTCGCCCGAAATCGATTGCCCGCTTATAGCCGACGGCTTCCGAATACCGCATCAGCATGAGCATCAGATCCTGCCTGGTAATGTACTGCCCCACGCCGAAATAATCGGATGAGATATCGGGTGTTCCGACGGCAATCGCGTACTGCTGTCCCCATACAACG
>CADBTG010000043.1 GCA_902797475.1 uncultured Lachnospiraceae bacterium
ATCGGAACCGTTGTGCCGATTGCTTCGCGAATCGTGTCGGTCGTGACTCCGGCCATAATCGAAATGAAACGGTTTTTATCGGTAATGCAATCCTTTACTGCGGCAAATACGACCGGTGCAATCTGCGGCTTTACGGCAAATACGATGTATTCGCAGTCGGCTACAAGTGCCTGTTCGGTCTCGTAACGGGTTGCCGCGGTGAGATCCGTAACATATTTGCTTCGGTCATCATTTTTCTCAAAGAAACCGACCTGGTCGGCTCCGAGAAGCTTAACGGCGGCCTTTAAGATGGGAAAGCCCATATTGCCGGCGCCGAAGAAACCAATCTTCTTCATGGCAGTCTCCTATTGTAAAGATTTCAGGAACGCTTCGATGCGGTCAAGACCCTTCTCAATCTGCTCCATGCTGATCGCATAGGAAAGACGGATATGGTCGGCAAAACCGAAGTCCGCACACGGAATGACCGCCGTGTTATATTCTTCGATCAGAATTCTCGCAAACTCCCCGCAGGTCTCAACCTTATTCCCTTTATAAGATAACCCGAGCGCTTCGGAAATGTCAAGGAATACGTAGAACGCGCCCTGCGGCTTCAATGCGCTTACATGGGGCATCTTTACGATTCTGTCATACATATAATCAAGGCGCTTCTTGAACTGGGCGCGCATTTCGGAAACCGAATTCTGCGGTCCCGTAAGAGCCTCTAAGCTGGCCATCTGCGCAATCGAGTTCGGGTTACTGGTCTGATGGCTCTGAATGCTTGACATAACCTTCGCTACGGCAAGCGGAGCGCCCGTGTAACCGATTCTCCAACCGGTCATCGAATAACTCTTCGCCATGCCGTTACACGTAATCGTATGGGCAAGAATCTCGTCGTTTAAGGAACCGATGCTTACCGGAGCGCTTCCTTCGTAGAAAAGATATTCGTAAATCTCGTCTGCGATGACATAGATGTCCTTTTCCACGATAACCTTCGCGAGCGACTCAAGTTCGTCCTTCGAGTAAACCATGCCGGTCGGGTTGTTCGGGGAATTCAGAATGAATGCCTTTGTCTTTTCGGTGCAAGCCGCGGCAAGCTTCTCTGCAGAAATCTTATAGTTATCGTTCACATCGCAGCGTACGAATACCGGAACGCCGCCCGCAAGCTTCACGATTTCGGGATAGCTGAGCCAGAACGGGGTCGGAATGATGACTTCGTCGCCGGGGTTCAGGATAGCCTCGAACACATCGGTCAGGGCGTGCTTTCCTCCGTTCGAGATGATGACCTGCTCGGGCTCATACTTCAGTCCGTTTACGGTCTTGAACTTGTCGCTTACGGCCTTTCTGAGCTCCGGAGTTCCCGGTGCCGCCGTATATTTGGTAAAGCCGTCCGTAATTGCTTTAACAGCTGCATTGCAGATGTTCTCGGGGGTGGCAAAGTCAGGCTCTCCTGCGCCGAAACCCACGACATCCTTTCCTTCTGCCCGGAGCGCCTTCGCCTTAGCGGTAATGGCAAGCGTGCTGGACGGTTTCACGGATAAAGCTTTTTCGGATAACGTTAATGACATGATGATTCTCCTAACTGAACGATCTAATTGTAGACATGTATACAATCAGTTCTGTATTATACCTTACCACATGGAAAAGTGCAAGCCCAAATTCCCGTTCTTTCTTAATAAATGCATAAGAAAAACGGGCTGCTTTCGCAACCCGTTCAACTTTGCCTTATTTCGCGTAATCTGTAACTCTGGATTCCCGGATGATATTGATCTTAATCTGTCCGGGATATTCAAGCTCGGATTCGATCTTCTTGGAAAGATCTCTTGCCATAAGCACCATGTCGTCATCGGTAACCTGTTCGGGGATAACCATGACACGTACTTCACGGCCGGCCTGAATTGCGAAAGACTTGTCAACTCCTTTAAAGCTGTTTGCAATATCTTCTAACTGTTTTAATCTGTTTGTATAAGTGTCAAGCGTCTCTCTTCTTGCGCCGGGACGGGCAGCCGAAATCGTATCGGCAGCCTGTACAATGCAGGCAATCAGGGACTTGAACTCTTCATCGCCGTGATGAGCAGCAACCGCATTGATGATAACCGGGGATTCTTTGTATTTCTTACAAATATCAACACCGATCTGAACGTGGGTACCTTCCATTTCGTGGTCGACGGCTTTACCGATATCGTGCAGCAAGCCCGCTCTCTTTGCGAGTCTGACGTCGGCGCCCATCTCACCGGCAAGAAGGCCGGACAAAATGGATACTTCAATCGAATGCTTCAATGCATTCTGGCCGTAGCTGCTTCGATACTTCATCTTGCCGAGGAGACGAACCACTTCCGGATGAAGTCCGTGAACGCCGGTCTTAAGGACTGCAGCTTCACCTTCTTCACGAATGATATTCTCCACTTCTCTTTGGGCCTTTTCGACCATTTCCTCAATGCGGGCAGGATGAATACGACCGTCTACGATGAGCTTTTCAAGCGCTATTCTCGCTATCTCTCTTCTGATCGGATCGAAACCGGAAAGAATCACGGCTTCGGGAGTGTCATCGATAATCAATTCGATTCCGGTAAGGGTTTCAATCGTACGAATGTTACGACCCTCACGACCGATGATACGTCCTTTCATTTCATCACTCGGAAGCTGTACGACCGAAATCGTAGCCTCCGCCACATGATCGGCAGCGCATTTCTGGATGGCTCCGACAATCAGCTCCTTTGCTTTCTTGTCGGCGGTAAGCTTGGCTTCCGCTTCCATCTCCTTAATCATGACTGCTGACTCATGCTTGACATCGTTTTTAACAGTTTCAAGAAGATATTCTTTTGCTTTATCGGAGGTAAGTCCCGAGATTCGCTCAAGCTCCTGAATCTGACGTTCGCGGAACGAATCCGCCTCGGCTATGCGGGCGTCCAGTTCCTGCTCCTTCTGATTCATGCGGGCTTCCTTCTTCTCGAGCACTTCCATCTTTCGGTCCAGATTCTCTTCCTTTGCAGTTACACGTCTTTCGTAAGACTGAACCTCAGCTCTGCGTTCCTTGATCTCTCTTTCGAGATCGTTCCTTGCCTGAAGATTCTCTTCTTTTGCTTGAAGAAGAGCCTCTTTCTTGGTCGCTTCAGCGGTACGGACAGCTTCTTTCTCGGCCTTTTCGAGAATATCGCGGGCCTGCTTTTCGGCAGTTCCGACAGTCTCCTCGTAGTGCTTTTCACAGCTCTTTTTTGTCGACTTTCTGGTAATCAAAAAGACAATAAGTCCAACCACGGCGGCAGCAACCAGGGCAATGAGAACCGCGAGCCAAAAGGGAATCTCGCCCATAGGAGCACCTCCAATATATTAAATTTTCAAAATGCAAAATTCAACATTTATATCATATATGAATAAAAAGGATTTGTCAACTATAAAAGTTCTACAAAAATAGAACGGCAAAGGAACTTAACGCCTCTGCCGTTCTTTTTCTTCGGAATACTTAATCAGAAACATTTCGACTGCTTCGTGTTCACCGAGATTTCCGGACTTAACGAGCCTCTCGGCTTCATTGCCCTCTTCGACTGCCGAAAGCACCGTCGAGAATTTCCAGGCTCTCTTTCGTCTTAAGTATTTCTTCACGACAAACGGCCTTAACGAAAGCCTTGCCGCAATATCGTCCGCCTTAACGCCCTCGTCGTCAAGCGCCAGGACTTTGTAAAATGAGAAGAAATTGTTCGTCAGCATATAAAGGATCCGAAGCGGCTTCTCCTGTGCCGCCAGTAACTCCCCGTACAGGGAAATCGCCTTTTTGCGGTCCCCGTCCAGTACGGCATCCATCATCGCAAAAACCTGCCCCTCGATGACCGGTGCGGTCAAGGCAAAGACGTCCTCTGCGCGCACTTCTCCTTTGTCAATGCAATAGGCGGAAAGCTTGTCGATTTCCTGCGAAATCCGGTTCATGTCTCTTCCGGTACGTTCCAATAGAAGCGACGCGGTTGAGCCGGAAATGCCGAGCCCGCGCTTCTTAAAGCCGGAGCCGATGAACATCATCAGGTCCTCATCGGTAAGCCCGTTCATCTCCGCGACATGGCCGATTTCCTTAACTGCCTTATATAATGCCGAGCTTTTGTCCGGCTCTGCTTCCGTAAACAGTACGACGGTCGTATCCGGTAGCTCCGGAAGGAATTCGGCAAACAGATGATTTCCCTTGAACCAGCCGCTGTCGGATATGATGATCATTCTTTTTTCGGCAAAAAAAGGCGCTGTTATTGCCAAATCGCGGATTTCGAGAGGGTCCTTTTCGCCTTCTTCAAAAGCATTCAGGTTCATGGACTCTTCTTCGCCGACGACAGCCGTCTTAAGCTTTTGCTTATAAAGACGAATCATGTAGTCATCGGTGCCGCAAAGCAGATAACAGCGTAAGAAAGTTCTGTTTTTAATATGTTCCCGTATGGTATTCAAGATGAAAACCTCATCATGGGATTATTTACAGCAGCAACACACCGGCAAAAAGAGCAACGCCGATTACGATCATAATAAGGAACTGCTTTCCGTGAGGCTTCGGCCACGGAATGTTGAAGATGAACAGAAAAGCAGTCAGAAACTCAAAGAGGCAGTAAATCAAAGGCCGGTAATCCGGCGCGACAGCGCCCACGATATAGGCAACCGGTGCCATGATCGCGGAACTTGTGATCGGAAGTCCTTCATAGACAGAGCGCTTCGCGTCTGTCTTTGAGGTACGTTCCTCTTCCATTACGTTAAAGTATGCAAGACGGATGATGCCGCAAAGCGTCAGGCAGAAGCCCGCGGAAAATGCGATCCAGGTATCCATGGGCTCCGAGGAGAACATGGAAATTCCGAGAAGTGCAGGCGTAATGCCGAAGCAGCAGATGTCACACAGGGAATCTAACTGGATACCGAACTTTCTGGCCGGCTCGCTTCGCTTCACCATGCGCGCAACCGTGCCGTCAAACATATCGCAGCAGCCCGCAAGCATTAAACAGAAAATCGACCATTGAAACTTTCCGATGAACCCGAGATAGATGCTCAGAAATGCAGAAAGAACACCGAAATACGTCAGGATGACGGAAGGATTATAAAAGCCGACAAATCTTTTGTTCTCCATTAATTAAAGCCCCCTTATACCGCTTCCGCATACGCGGCAACCTGTCTTTATCAGTATACAAAAGAATGCCTCTCTTGTCAATAAATAAGGGCATTGCCGCGGAAAATGAAATGACATTTTACATATCCTGTCATTCCTGCAAAAAGCTTTCCGTATATATCTTTCCGTGTCGGATATACGTAAGAACGGCGCCGCATTCCTTTGTGACATACACCTTTGCGCCTGTCTCTTTAAGCTTTGCAAGCACCTCTTCCGCCGGATGTCCGTATGTATTTCTTCCGACGCTGATGACTGCGGTTTCCGGCTTTACAGCATCATAAAACGCTTCACCAAGAGAGAACCTGCTTCCGTGGTGCGGCACCTTTACAGCGTATACCGGTCCCGACACCTCTTTCGAAAGCCTCGTAAGAACCGCCTCCGAGATGTCGCCGAGAAACCAGAAGCAAAAGCCTTCCGTATTAACCTCCGCAAGCAGGCAGCCGTC
>CADBTG010000044.1 GCA_902797475.1 uncultured Lachnospiraceae bacterium
AAATAATGCACGGGACCGGCCAAAAAGACGCCGAGCGGCAGAAAGAAAAGCGACATAAAAAGCGAGGCAAAGCTCAGAACAAAGATGCCCTCAAGAATCATTAACAGCAATACGTTGACCAGAATTCCGATCGGGGAAAATGTGAAGAATGCATTGATCTGTACCGGCAACAGCCCGAAATATAAGATTAAAGAGCCGAAAAAGATTCTCTCCGCCTTCCCCTTCAGTTCTTTTCTTCCGGTCATGGGAACCAAAAAGCCTGCGGCGAACGAAAGCCGGAACGAAAGATTGCGGATGCGAAAAGGACTCAGAAACAAAAGAAGTGAAAGCAAAAATGCATTCGCGGTCAGACTGTCATAGGTCTTATGCGTCTGCCCTGCGGTAATCGAAAGACAGTAGGTAAAAACCGCACGGACGCACGAAACCGGGAAGCGGCACAAAAAGCCGTACCCGAAAAGGCAGGTCACGGTAAGCCATTCCGCTTTTCGCTTAGACAGAATACGGTAAAAGAGCACGGTCAGAAGCTCCGCGAAAAAGGAAACATGAAGGCCGCTGACGGCAAGAACATGCGCAAGACCGAACCTTTCATACAGTTCCCTGCTGTCCTCGCTCATTTCGGCGCGGTCTCCGAGAAGAAGCGCAGCCGGCAGTCCGACCGTGCTTTTCGGATAGATATCATTCAGTCTTTCGGACAGATGATTCCTTATTTTTTTCATTACTCCTGCAATCATGCCCGGTTTCCTGGTTACCGTGATCCGGATTGCATTTGCCTCCGCGATGCACCCAAGCGATCGGTAATATTCTTCCGCATCGAATGCGCCCGGGTTCTCCGGCTTCTGAAATGCCGACGGCTCCGCGATTACAAGAGCTCTCGAGCCTTCCTCGGGAATGTCTTCCGTTAAGACATGAAGATATCTCACATAAAACGGGGATGTGCGAAAGCTCTCCCGCTCATCTCCGTACCGGATGATCCTAAGCCTGAAGCCGTTCTTCTCCACAGTCTTCACAACGCCTTCAAAGCACGTACAGTTGTACACTTTCTTATTGATTTCGGCATCGCTTTGATGCCAGAAGAATCCGGAAAACAAAGAAAGCAGAATTCCTGCAAGAAAGGAAACAGGCAGACGTCTGCCCGCAGGAAACATCAGAATGAAAGAACAAAGAATCAATCCTGCCGGAACCGCCAAGGGCAACTGATATTCCCAAAACAGAGTTCCGGCAAGAATGCCGAGAGACGTCCAGAGAATCGGACGTTTCATAAAACCTCCCGGTTAGAATTTTAAGGATTCCGCATTGTACAAATCGTTCAAAGGGAAGCCGAAATAGAATTCGTCATCGGCTCCCTCGACGGAAAATGTCACGTATTGAATTCCGTCTAACTCACATAACGTATTGATGATGGATTTCATGGCAAGCCACGGCTGGATCATCGTCGGCGGCGTCAGGAATTCCTTCGAGAAATCCACCTTGCAGACGGCATTTTTGATGACAATGCCGTTAATCCTGACATCCGGTGAAATCGTCCGAACATAACCGGGCTCATCCCTGCCCGGTCCCGCAATCAGACGATTCATGACGACATAAGCCATCGAATCAGCCGCACCGTAATTGACATAATAGGTTTTCGGAACCAGATCGGTCCGAATCTCATTCGAATAATAAACCGTTATCTTCTCCCGAACGGCATCCGGCGCAACGGATTCGGTAAGGGAATCTGACGTAAGCTTTTCCATCGAATAGCTGGGATAATCGGTGCCGAACCGGATTTCCTTTACAGTGCTGACAGCGGAAAATGTTTTCACGACGGCAGCCTTTCGAAGCGTGAGGACATACGGCGGCGAATCGATGCTCAAGCGGGAAATCTCGGTGATATGAAGCACGCCGTCCGATTCCGAAAAACTCCATTCGGGAACGGAATCGCCTTTTGATACGGCACTAACATAAACCTCCCCGTCCGACTCGCAAAGCGCCTTCATAAGCTTCTCGATGCAGTTCGGATCATTTACGGGAACATCGCTTACGCGGCTTATAAGCCCGGTTTCTTCGGGATTCAGCGCAAAAACCGTAATCATATCCTGCGCTTTTTCGGTGTTATTTTTACAGGAAGTCAGGCAGATCGAAAGAAGTATAAGAAGCAGGATTATTATCTTCCT
>CADBTG010000045.1 GCA_902797475.1 uncultured Lachnospiraceae bacterium
AGGAACGCTTCCGGGCAGCCGTGACGAAACGTTTCGGGGCGGAAATCGATATGTTTTATTCCTCCCCTTATTATCTTGAAATCATTCCTTTCGGGCTCGGGAAGGGTCCTGCCGCGATGATTCTTGCGGAGCGCCTCGGCGTGCCGCGTGCGTGCACGATGGCAGCAGGCGACGAGGGCAATGACATCAGCATGATCAAGGCCTGCGGAATCGGCGTCGCGATGTGTAACGGGACGGAGGAGTGCAGGGCCGCAGCAGATCTGATTACCGAAAAAGACAACAATCACGACGGGCTTGCAGATGTCATTCTGCGCTTTACGCGAGGGGAAAATATGGCATTTCCCTCTTGACGATTTTTCGGAAAGAAAGTACAATTCTATATAGCGCTTTTAAGAAAGAGGGGTGTGTTTTGTGGAAGTATTAAAGCAGCATTGGCTCGGACTTTTGCTTTGTCTTGTGGCGGTGGCGGTCTTTTCCTCCACTTTGCAGTTTCGGAAGTACCGCATCATGATGGCAGGCGAATCCATCAGTCCGAAGTGGTTCTCTTTGGTGAAATGGGGCGGCATGATCGGTGCCATCGTCTTGTTTTTGACGCAGGTGTCGCATTTCGGCAGCTGGTTCTCCACCGATTTCATGCAGACCGTAACCTTTAAGAGCGACAGGGATGCCGTGCTCGGAACGGTTGTATACGTCGTGCTTTTGCTGATTGCCTCTTTGGTTGTCGGCGTAATTGTTCATAAGGTTCCCGAGCGCTGGTGGAAGGCCGATTCCGCGAAGATTTTCGATGAGGATAAGGTGTGCCAGTTCCTTTTGAAGGACGCTGAGGCAGGCGCGAAGGAGATTCTGATCTTCCGTGACCGTCTTGAAGGCAGAAGAGGCTATTCCTTTGACGTGGACGGATATAACCATGCGGCATTTTCGGCTGACGGCTGCAAGATGCTTGCCAAATACATCGACAGCCGCGTTCCCGGTGCGTATACCGTGGAGGAGTGTCACGAGGCACAGGGCAAGGGCGGAGCTCCGCAGAGCTCGTCAAGCGGCGCTTTGAGCGATAATTCCTATCGTTTCTCGCATATGAGACTCGTAAAAAAGAACTGATCATCAGGGAACAGGTTATAAAAGGCCTGTTCCCTTTTTCAATGAAGGGAGAGAAAATGGGCAAAGTTAAACTTTCTACAGGTGTAGAATTATTCTATGCGGAATATGGAAAAGGAGACCGTTACATTCTTTCGGCGCAGGTCGGCTTCGCGCCGAACGGCATGCAGCAGAAGCTCGCCGAACTCGGATACCATGTCATCTGCATCACGCTTCGCGGCTTTGCGCCGTCCTCGTATGTCACGGAGGATTACGGGGAAAACTGGTATGATGTGTTCGCAGACGATGTCGTAAAAGTTGCTGACGCGCTCGGAATTGACCGGTTCGTCTATATGGGAGCGTCCCACGGGGCAGGACTCGGATGGCATCTGATGCTGAACCACCCGGAGCGGGTTTCCTCATTTGTCGCGGTTGTTCCCGGCCCGCACAGCCTGAAGGAGGGCACGATGTCATACCGGCAGATGATGATGCAGGGAATCATCGACGCACCCCCGCCGTTTGATCCGCCGATCGATGACGACGCCGCAAGAGAGCTGCGAAGGGAAAGAAGAGCGGAGTGGCTTAAAAGCCTCCCTGAGGCGGACCCCAGGGAGCGCGCGATTGATTACGGCCGGCCGCTCATGAAATATAAAAACGAGGAGACGCTTTGCGAGAAGCTTCGCTCCATCACGACGCCGACACTGATTCTCGGAGGAGCGGAGGATCCGATCAGCACGCCTGAGCTGATGATGCGCACCGCAAAGTGCCTTCCGCACTGCAAACTCGTGATGTATTCGAACTGCGGACACAACATCGACACCGATCTGATTGAGGAATTATGCGACGAGACCGACCGGTTTTTAAAGCAGGTTGAGAAAACCGGAAAATGCTATGCAACCGTTTCGGAAAAGCCATGATTCCACATTGACAAAACGTTTCGTTAT
>CADBTG010000046.1 GCA_902797475.1 uncultured Lachnospiraceae bacterium
GGCATCGATCCCGACAAGGATGTGACGATCACATTTGTCTCGGAAGCAAGCGAAGCTGCCGCCAAGATTGCTGCGTCCGACGAGGAAGTCATCGCGATGCTTCCGCAGCCGTACGTAACGATTGCGAAGAGCAAGACGGAAGGCACCCGTGTTGCCATCGATATCACGGCGGAGTGGGAGAAGGTCACCGGCGAGACGCTCGTGACCGGCGTCATCGTTGCCAACACCGCATGGCTTAAGGACCATGACGAAGCCTTCCAAACGTTCCTCAGCGAATATAAGGAGAGCACCGCATTTGCCACGGAGCATGTGGACGAGGCAGCCGAGCTTGTCGAGCATTTCGACATCTTTAAGGCGGCTGTTGCGAAGCAGGCCATCCCGCAGTGCAACATCGTCTGCTATACCGGAGCGGAGATGAAAAAGGCGATCTCCGATTACCTGAAGGTTCTTTTCGATGCCAATCCGAAGGCTGTCGGCGGCGCCCTGCCGGGTGACGACTTCTATTACGGCGAATAATTGTTTTTCCTGCCCTCGCGGACTGACCGCGAGGGCTTTTTTATATGCACTGCGCCCCTTCGGTTTCACACATTTGTCTTGACGAAACAGCCCGAATTGTGTATTATGGTAAATGGTGGTTACACGGAGGGGAAGTTATGAGGCTGCTGATTCAGAGAGTTTTGAACGCGTCTGTAGTTGCGGATGGAATCGAGACCGGTTCCATTGGCAAAGGTTTTCTGATTCTTCTCGGCATTTGTGACCGGGACACGAAGGAAACCGTTGACAAGATGCTTGCAAAGACGGTCAGGCTTCGTATATTTGAGGATTCGAACGGCAAGACCAACCTCTCCCTGGGGGATGTCGGTGGTGCCGTTCTTTTGGTGTCTCAGTTCACTCTTTACGCGGATTGCCGCAAGGGGAACCGCCCGTCCTTCACGGACGCAGGTTCGCCCGATCATGCAAAGCAGCTTTACGAGTATGCTGCCGAGCAGTTGAACAGTCTTTACGGGATTCACACCGAAACCGGAGTATTCGGCGCAGATATGAAGGTTTCGCTCGTGAATGACGGCCCGTTTACCGTAATGTTGGATTCTGATGCGCTCAATATGTAAAGGACAGGAAAGAGAGGATTAGTTGTTATGAGCTTTATTGTGAAGGATTTGGTCAAGTCCTACGGCGAGAAGGTCGTAGTTGACCATCTGAATCTGCAGATGAACGAGCCCGGTGTTTATGCCCTTCTCGGTACGAACGGCGCCGGTAAGACGACATCGCTTCGTATGATTCTCGGCATGCTGCAGAAGGATTCCGGCGAAGTACTTTATAACGATAAGCCGATGGATCCCAAGAGCATGAATATCGGTTATCTTGCCGAGGAGAGAGGACTTTATCCGAAGTACGCTTTGATTGATCAGCTGTTGTATTTTGCACGGCTGAAGGGCGTTTCCAGAAGCGACGCCATGAAGAGAATCAAGCATTGGTCCAGCCGTCTTGAGCTTGACGAGTATCTGTTCCCGCCGAAAACGGCAAAGGGACGCGCTCCGAAGCCGAAGCTTGCCGACCAGCTCAGTAAAGGTAACCAGCAGAAGATTCAGCTGATGGCTGCCCTGATTTCCGATCCCGAGTTCATCGTCCTTGACGAGCCCATAAGCGGTCTTGACCCGGTTAACACCGACCTCTTCAAGGAAGTCATCCGTGAGGAGATTGCAAAGAATAAGTATGTCATCATGTCCAGCCACCAGATGCCGACGATTGAGGAATTCTGCACGGACATCACGATTCTGGACCACGGCAAAACCGTGCTTCAGGGCAACCTCGATGACATTAAGAGAAGCTACGGCCGCGTAAATCTCTTTGTAAAATGTGAATTTGTCAACACCGTTGTAAACAACAGCATTGAGCCTCTGATTGCCGAGGCCGGCCTTACGATTGTGGAGAAGCTTCCGAGCGAGTACCACATCCGTGTAAGCGGCGAGGCACAGGCTATGGAATTCCTGCGCATGCTGATTGACCGGAACGTGACAATCATCCGTTTCGAGCTTCGCGAGCCCAGCCTGCATGAGATCTTCGTCGAGAAGGTCGGCGGCTATATCCCGACAGCTGAGGAAAAGGCTGAGGAAGAAGCAGCAAAGGAGAAGGAAGGGGCAGAATAATGAGAAAGAGTGAATTTCGCGGCTGGACGGAAGTCTTCCGCTTCACATTCATCCAGACATGGAAGAACCGGTCATTTCTCATCTTCATGATCATTTCCTGGATAGTGTGCATTCTGGCAGTTCCGGTTCTCTCCGCTATCGGTTCCGGGAAGAAAACCACGGAAGAATACCATATTGAAAAAGTCAACATCGACAAGGTCTACGTTTACGACGAACTGGGCCTGACGGTCATGGGCTTTGACACAAC
>CADBTG010000047.1 GCA_902797475.1 uncultured Lachnospiraceae bacterium
CATATTTTGCTTCCGGTACCTTCTCCGGCACGACGATAGAAAAATAAATACGCAGCCTCCCCGGCACGACGGTAGAAGAATAAATACGCAGCCTCCTCGGCACGACGGTAATAAAATAATTACGCAGCCGCGCCCGGAACGGCTGCAAAAAGGATTGTTCTCCTTTTTGCAGCTGTTACCGTAGGCAGGCTGCGTTTTAGTTACCACAGTTCGTCGTGCCGCCGGTAAGGCTGCGTTTTAGTTACCTCAGTTCGTCGTGCCGGGAAGACTGCGTTAGTAATTCCCCATCCCGTCGTGCCGCTGCTACCTAAGCGAAATAAGCGAAAACCAGCACGGTGATAGAGTTCCAGTAAATCGCAATTTCGTTGGTCGAGAACGACCCGACATCGTCCAAGAAGCAACACATCGGCGGAGCGCCCTCCGGGATGACCGCGCGGGCAGGCTCATCCATAGGGTGCGCGTTGGGACCGCCGGAAACAAGCCCCGGATACGGCTCGTCCACGCCGTCACTGGCAGTCGGACGGTTGTGCGGGTTACGGAACGCATGTGCGCCGTGCCCGGTGACGTAGCTTGTGTCAAGCGGGTTGCGCCCGAGGAGATAGTGCACATTTTCCTCGGCGGCCGTAACGTATTCGGTGTTGCCGGTCAGGAAGGAAGCCGTCAGAAGCGTAGCGGCGCAGTTCATGACGTTCATGTTGCTGCCCCAGACAAAGCCGTCGCGAGGCATCGCAAGGCGGTAGCCGTTCTGCTTGGTGAGGGCGAGAAGGCTGTCGGCTTTTTCACGGAAAGCATCAAAGAAAACGGAAACCAGTTCGTCCGGGAACGTGTCCGCGGGAGCGAAGACGACGCTCATGCCGGCAAGGCCGCCGACCTGTCCCCAACCGAGAACGGTCTTGTCAACACTCTGCGGCAGATTCAGCTTCTTGAAGAACGGGCTCGCCAGAAGCTCCGGCGGATACTTCGGCGGGTTGTTGTCGCCGGAAAGGAGCTGCAGCATCTCGAGATCCTTAGAGTCACCCGTCAGGCGGTAAAGCTCGGCATACATCCACATGCGCTCATCCCTGTCGTCCCAGTCCCAGTAACCGCCGGTCGCGTTGCCGGGCGGGTTGCGGAACCCGATCAGGTCGGGATGGTCGGCGAGAAAGTTGCGCGCCGCAATCGCGGCCTTCTTCATCTTCGTGGCAAATGCCATGTCGTATCTTTGATAGATTCTTGCGCCGAGTGCGGCAATCGCGCCGAGATCGGCGGTCGCCATCGAGGAAATCGGATACAAAACCATCTGTTCCCGATCCTCTTCGGGCATGATGAAAGGAGAGAACTTCTCGGTCGTCAGCTTGTGGTAGGCACTTCCGTCCTCCTTCTGCATCTTAAGAAGCCACTCCAACTCGTAGCGGCACTCGTTCAGAATGTCGGGCACGCCGTTCCCGCTTTCGGGAATTAAAAGGTCCGGACATTTCTGCGAATACAGCTCATAGGCATACAGAAGATGGGCTGCGGCAACCGCGCCGGGTGTCGTATAACGCCCGTAATCGCCTGCATCGTGCCAGCCGCCCGTCATCGGCGGAAGCATAGCCCCGTCGTCATAGCGAAGCGTCGGGCCGTCGTGACAGCTCTTGTGATGGTAGGCTCCGGCATACTTTTCCGGAAGCTCGCACCCGCAGCGCATGAAATAAAACATATGAATCAGGTCTTTGAATACGTCCTGATAGACAGTACGTGAGATGGAGAAAACATCGGAACGAACCGGTGATTCCGCCTCCCCGCCGGAACGGCTACAGTCGTAGTATTCGATAAAATAACGCCCTTCCGATTTAATATCGCTGAAATCGACGGTCCAAACCGAATCTCCGGAGTAAGAATCAGAACCAAAGGCGGAAATACTCAATTCTACTGATGTAGTACCATCCTCGCTTTTCAGGTAAGCCCAGCCCTTGGGTTCGCTTTCTGCCGTCAGAACCGCACATTTTTCACTGTCCGGACGGTACCCCAGCTGGTCAACATGAATCTTCATAAGTAAACCCCCTTTTTGTTACTTGCCATGAGTATAGCATGCTTATCGCCGCCGTGACATAGATTATATTAGCATTTTTCGGCGCTTTTTGACGGTTTTATGGTTTTTCTTGCGGAAAATGCCATGACCGCACCGGTAAGCGGTAATCCGTTTATTGACACCCCATACGGAAGATGCTATAATCGGCTCGCTGTCAAAAACGGCATGATTCGCAGTAAAAGCGTGGAGGTTCTGATTATGAAGAAAGCAGTTATCCTTATTCTTGTGCTTGTTCTCACAACGGGACTGCTTTCTGCGTGCGGCGGGCAGAAGGATTCGGAAAGGCTTCAGATTGTTACAACTGTTTTCCCGGAGTATGACTGGGTGAAGAATGTCCTCGGGCAGCACAGCCGGTCCGCGGAAATCACGCTTCTTTGCGACAACGGCGTGGATATGCACAGCTATCAGCCCACCGCGGAAGACATCATGAAGATTTCCACGTGCGACCTTTTCATTTATGTTGGCGGAGAGTCCGACGCCTGGGTGAAGAAAGCGCTTGAGAAGCCGAAGAATAAGAACCGCGTCGTCATCAACCTGATGGAAGTTCTCGGGGAAAATGCCAAGCACGAGGAACTCGTCGAGGGCATGGAGGGAGAAGACGACGAAGAGGAAGGCGAAGAGGAGTACGACGAGCATGTGTGGCTTTCCCTGCAGAATGCGGCCGACTTTACGAACCGGATTGCAGAGGAACTCGGGAAGATCGATCCCGGTAGTGCAAAGGATTATGCCGCCAATGCGAAAGATTATGTCGACCGGCTTCTTGCCTTAAAGCAGGAGTACGCGGATGCGGTAAATGTGTCGACACGGAAGACCGTTCTGTTTGCGGACCGCTTCCCGTTCCGCTATCTGACCGACGAATGCGGGCTCTCCTATTACGCGGCCTTCAAGGGCTGTTCGGCCGAGGTCGAGGCCTCGTTTGACACCGTCATCTTTCTCGCCAAAAAGACGGATGAGCTGAATCTCAACTGCATTCTGACGATTGACGGAGGAAGCCGGCAGCTTGCGGAAACCGTTCTTCAGAATACGGAGAACCCGCGCCGGAAGATTCTTTCCCTGAATTCCATGCAGTCCGTCACGAAAAAGGACATCGAAAACGGCATGACCTATGTCTCCGTCATGAAGGACAATCTTACGGTTTTAACGGAAGCCCTTCAATAGAATATGGTATTTTCCTATGGCAAATGAGGACTCCTTTGACTGAACTTCGGTCAAAGGAGTTTTTTGATCGGAAAAGATGTCTTTTTTCTGATTTTTATGGAATTAAAGAACGGGTTGTGGTACAATAACATATAATACAATTTCCATACCCTTTTGGAGGCTTGTCGGATGATAAAATCTAGACTTCAGATACGAAGGGAATCCTTCCTTCCGGTATTGGCCGTCATTGTTTCGGTATTTGCCGTGGCGATGCTGATCCTGGAGTGGGAGACGGGAAGCAGCGGAATGAAGGTATTGATTGCCGATCCGTTCAAGGCGGATGTCCTGACCGGCATCGGCTGGATTCTTCAGCTTGTCGGAACCGTCGCCCTGATCATCTTCCTTTTTGTCAAAGGAAGGACGTCCCTGATGACACTGTTAATCCCCATCGTGGTTTACGCGGCCGGAATGGTGCTTCGCTCGATGGTGGACGGGGGGCTTTGGATTTTCCTCGCAATCGTATTTCTGATCGGCTGGTCGTTCTGGCTGGCGGTCAGCGGAGAGAGCGACGGAACCAAGTGGCTGGCCATCGGAGTTTGCATACTCTCGGCTGTTGTGACGGTTCTTTTGTGCATCCCGCCGGTAGTGACGATGATATCGGATCTGTTTAAAGGATTCCGCCCGTTTTTGTACCGCACGGAGCAGGCGGCGGGGATGCCCGAACGTCAGATTTGGAACGTATCCTATCTTATACACGAGCTATCCTATCTCGGTGTCATTTTCCTGATTCTTTGTTCCACCACCCGCCAGTACGCGGTGGAGGAAGCAGAGGACGGAAAGGCAGGAGAAGGTGAAGGACAGGAGGGTGACGACGTGAAGAAGAAAAAGAAACACCAGGAAGCGGCAAGCAGTTCCGAAGATCCTTTCGAGTCCATGAAGAAGCTGTACAGCAGCATGGACAGTGCGTCGGAATCGGATGACAGGAAGGGTAAGAAGGGCAAGGACAAGGAAAAGGAGAAGCCTCATACGCCGGAATACCATTCGCTGAAGTCCGAGGAACCCGTGAAAGCCGAGGAGCCGAAGCAGGAGGTTAAGGAGGAACGCGAGGCAGCAGCCGAGCCCGAGCGTGTGACGGATGCCGAGCCGGTCATCACTGTTCCGGTGAGCGGTTCCCGCCTGCAGAAGTCCCTGAAGGAAGAGATTGTTTACGACCGCGATCAGAAGCTGGAGCACAGAAATGTGGTTCGCGCCTTCTCCGTTATCGGCATGGCGGTAAGCTTTTTGATGATGGTTGCCGGTGTCCTGATGGTAACCGATGTGGTCAAACTTCAATATAATACGATCTGCGGCATCATGCTGATTGCCATCGGTGTTGCCCTGTTCTGTGTATTCGGCAACAGCGTTACCTATAAAGAATATTACATGAAGACCATCGTTACGGAACGAAAGGTTGTTCATGAAGAAAGCAACTGGGAAGAAGTTCTCGCCAACCGTTTGGAGGAGGACGAGAAGAGCATCGCAAGCCTGTCCGAGACATACGCCCGCATGACGGAGATGTACGCAAAGCTTCTGGCGTCAACCGCGGAACTGTCCAATACCGTGAAGGCGCTCGGAATGAGGGCGCAGGAAACGCCGATTCTTACGGCAGCCGAACCGGTTGTCGAGGCAGCTGCCGACGAGGTCAGCAAGGCGGCCGACGAACCCGTTACGCTGGCTTCGCAGGAGGATGAAATCGCCCGTCTTCGGGAAGCGCTTCGTGCGATGGATGAGGACGATCAGGAACGCGCCGATCGTGAAGCCCGTGCCCGTGAGCAGGCCATAGCCGCAAAGGCAGCCCGTGAACAGGAAGAGGCCAGACGCGCTGCTGAGGAAGCCGCCAGAATCGAAGAAGAAGCCAAGGCCATGGCCGAGGCGGAAGCCAAGCGGATAGCCGAAGAGGAAAGACTTGCAGCCGAAGAAGCCGCACGCGTCGCTGAGGAAGAAGCAAGACGCGCCGAGGAAGAAGCAAGGCTTGCAGCCGAAGAGGAAGCGAGAAGAGTAGAAGAAGAAAGACTTGCTGCCGAAGAGGAAGCGAGAAGAGTAGAAGAAGAAAGTCTTGCTGCCGAGGAAGCAGCCCGCGTAGCCGAGGAGGCAAGAAAGGCTGAGGAAGCCAGAGTCGCTGCCGAGGAGGAAGCAAAACGCGCGGAGGAAGCAAGACTTGCAGCCGAAGAAGAAGCGAGACTTGCCGCTGCTGAAGAGGAAGAGCTCAGCGCAGCTGACGCACAGACAAATGTCACAGAGACACTTTCCGGACAGTACAGTGAAGATGAAATGGCCAAGGCTTATGAAGAAGCTTTGGCGGAAGGCTTCCTTCCGGAAGACTTTGCAGACAGCTTCCGTCAGGATTTCCGCAAACCGATCGAACCGGTCATCTTCGAAGGTTATGAAGAATATGCCGATGCAATTCGCGAAACGACGCCCGGCATGATGAAGAAGGCCGAAGAGCCCGCCGCCGAGACGGCAGAGGCACCTGAGGCTGAGGCAGAGGTTGTGGCAGTTGCCGAGCCCGAGATTGAGCCTGAAGTTGAGGCTATTGAAGAGCCCACAGCCGAGCCCGAGATTGAGCCCGAAGTTGAGGCCATCGAAGAACCCGCTGAGGAGCCCGAGGTTTCCGAAGACGTTAACCCCAATGAGTCGCTTCTTTCGGAAATGTTCTCCGAGAAAAAGGCAGAACCCCAGACACCGAGCTTTTTCAACAATGCATTCTATGCATCGCTCAGTGACGAAACGCCGATTGTACAAAGCGCTTTCGGTGCGCAGGAACAGAGCCGGGAAGAAGCCTTCGAGGAAGAGCCCGAGCCGATCTTCAATCCTTTCGAAGGAGAGGACGAAGAACCTTATAACGATTCTCCTTCCGATGAACCGACGTTTGAAGACACGCCGGCGTATGACGAAGATGAGGACGACGAAGACATTACGGATTTGCCGACCAGCACGGAAAGAAAGATTATTGAAAACTTTGTTCTGCCGACCTTCCGGGGATCCGGATTTGAATCTCCCGAGGAAGGCGAGGAAGAGGAGGAAGAAGATCCTTACTTCAATCCGAACGGCTACAAGATGAAATCCTTCGCCAAGAAGAAGGATCTCTCCTGGCTGAAAGACGAAGACGACGATGACGACTTCGGCAAGCCGGTAGCACCGAAGGCAGAGCCTGAATCCCCGATGGATGAAGAGCCTGCCGCTCCGATGGACGAGGAACCCGAGCTTCCGATGGATGATGAACCCGCACTTCCGATGGACGACGAGCCCGAAATCCCGATGGATGAGGAGCCTGAGCTTCCGATGGACGAAGAACCTGCTGCTCCGATGGATGCAGAGCCCGAACTTCCGTCCGATGAACCGGAAAAGATTGCACCGGCCACGGAAGACGAGAAGGAGCGAATCAGAAAGCTTCAGGAAAGACTTGAGGAGATTCGCCGCCGAAACAGCGAAATGACATTTGACGATTTAGAACTGTAAAGAAACAAGAAAGAAGGAGCTGTGAAAGCAGCTCCTTCTTTTTACGATTTTGTTTTTGATTCAAGGTGAATTAATTGAAATCGGTGTAGATGGTATCAAGCTCGCCGTCGCCGGTTGTATCGGTCAGAACCGTATCAACCTCGCCGTCACCGGTTGTATCCAGAAGAACGGTATCGATCTTGCCGTCGCCGGTCGTATCCATCATGAATGTATCAATGTTGCCGTCGCCTGTGCGATCGGAAACATAAACCGGATTGTCATCGGAAATCTCGGGATCCTTTTCGAAGATGTCTTCCCCGTCACTGCCTTCGGTAAAATCCTGCTTCTCAAACCGCTTGCGGTTGATGATGCGGATAGCGGCGTAAATTCCGGCCAGAACACCGATAACCCCAATGATGTATCCAATCAGTTTCTTCATTCCAGTACCTCTTTCCGCGTTTCGGACGCTCGTAGTGGATAAATTATATCAAATAGGAGAAAAAAATGCAACGGATTTTCGTTTCCCATTGCACATTTCCCTTCGTGCGGATATAATATCTTTCATAGACATTTGTGCCGTGCGAAAGACATGGCGAAGAGCGTGATAACGGAGGATTGGGATGAAGAACAGCAAAACATGGATTGGCGTTGCCTTTTGCATCATTATCGGTCTGGTGCTTCTGATTCCGGCACTGAAGGACTACCGGAACCTGAAGACGGCACCGGATGTTTCGGACCTGAAGGAAGAGGATTACAAAGAGGACCTTATGGTTCGCGGACACGCAGACATGGTATTTGCCACCTACTGTGCCCAGTACGACGATAACGATAACGAAGTGTTCCGCTGGTACCTCGTTCCCGCGACGGACAATACAACGCCGTTTTATCTCGGAATCAAGGTAAACTCCAAGCTTTTCGACAGCTACAACCTCATTTATGACGCGACCTGGGATTATCTTGAGGGCAAGACCGACAGCCTTACGAAGACCATCAGCTTTCAGGGAAGGCTGAAGCAGGTGGACGGCGAAGTCGAGAAATACCTCGACAAATTCATCCAGGAGAACAAGACGAAGCCCGAGTATTTCGCCCGCTACTATGTCGAGCTGAAAACGACGAAAGCTTCCTTCGGACTCATGATTGCGGGAGCTGTTTTCATCTTTGTCGGCATCCTTATGATTTTCCTCGGAAAGTTCAACGAAAAGAGGTACATGGAAGCAGCCTCAGAGCGTCACCGCATCGCACAGTCGCCTCTTGCGAACGGATTCTCGCTGGTGCTTGACGAGCGTGAGCTTGAGCGCATGTCCGCAACGAATCAGGTCGTATCGCCCGTGGTGCCGAACTATAATGTGACAAATGCGACCCCGGTCGAGACGGTTTCGGCTGATCCCGTGGTTAAACCGGTTGCCCCGGAGGAGCCTGTTTCCGCAGCGGACGAAGCCGCAGGCGAGGAAGAGAAGCCCGTACAGGATTCGGACAACAATGACATTTTCGTATTGTAAGAAGTAAACCAGAAATATAACAACAGGAGCAAAAGCATGTATCGGATTATTTCCAAGACGGAACCGGCCGCCAACATCTTCACGATGGTTGTGGAGGCACCCCGTGTGGCGAAGAATTGCCTGCCGGGACAGTTTATCATCCTTCGCGTTGACGAGGAAGGAGAGCGGATTCCGCTTACGATTTGCGACTACGACCGTGAAGCCGGGACAATTACGATTGTCTTCCAGATTGTCGGTGCGACAAGCATGCGGCTTTCGAAAGTTGAAGTCGGTGACGAGCTTGCCGATTTCGTAGGTCCGCTCGGAAAGCCGTCCGAATTCTGTGAGACTCCGATTGAGGAACTGAAGAAGAAAAGCATTCTCTTCGTAGCCGGCGGCGTCGGAACCGCACCGGTATATCCGCAGGCCAAGTGGCTTAAGGAACAGGGCGTTCCGTGCGATGTCATTATCGGCGCGAAGAATAAGAGCTTTGTCATCCTCGAAGAGGAGATGAAGTCTGTCGCAACCAATGTTTACGTTACGACCGATGACGGCTCTTACGGCCGTTCCGGTATGGTTACGAAGTGCATTGAGGATCTGATTGCGGAAGGAAAGCATTATGATGTCTGCGTCGCAATCGGCCCGATGATCATGATGAAATTCTGCGCCCTTACGACGAAGAAGTACGGCATCAAGACCGTTGTTTCGATGAACCCGATCATGGTGGACGGAACCGGCATGTGCGGCGGCTGTCGTCTGATGGTCGGCGGCGAAGTGAAATTTGCCTGCGTTGACGGACCGGAGTTTGACGGCCATCTCGTGGATTTCGACCAGGCCATGAAGCGTGCCCAGCAGTATAAGACTGCCGAGGGCCGCGCTTATCTGAAGGAGCAGGAAGGCGATACGCACCATGGGGGATGCGGAAACTGCGGAGGTGAAAAGTAATGGGTGATTCGATGAAGAAAGTACCGGTTCGTGAGCAGGACCCGAAGGTTCGCGCCACGAACTTTATAGAGGTTTGTCTCGGTTACAACGCGGAGGAGGCAGTTGAGGAAGCAAACCGCTGTCTGACCTGCAAGAAGCCCCTCTGTGTTGAAGGATGTCCCGTTAACATCAACATCCCCGGATTCATTTCTTACGTGAAGACCGGAGAATTTGACAAAGCCTACGCAGTCATCAGCGAGTCGAGTTCGCTTCCGTCGGTTTGCGGCCGCGTATGCCCGCAGGAGCGCCAGTGTGAGGGCCGCTGCATCAGAGGAATCAAGGGCGAGTCGATTGCCATCGGAAAGCTGGAACGTTTCATCGGAGATACTGCGAGAGCAGAAGGATGGAAGCCTACTACAACTGTAGAACAAAACGGCCATAAGGTTGCCGTAATCGGTTCCGGTCCTGCGGGACTGACCTGCGCGGGCGACCTTGCAAAGCTCGGCTACAGCGTTACAATCTTCGAAGC
>CADBTG010000048.1 GCA_902797475.1 uncultured Lachnospiraceae bacterium
AGTTCATCCGCTGCTACGAGTGCGGCATCACGCCTAATCCGTGCATCGACTGCAACCGTTATATGAAGTTTGAAAAGCTTTACGAACGTGCGGTAGTACTCGGCTGTGACGTCATCGTGACCGGCCATTATGCGCAGATAGAAGAGAAGGACGGCCGGTACTTCTTAAAGAAGGCAGCCGACGAATCGAAGGACCAGAGCTATGTTCTTTATTCCTTAACGCAGGAGCAGCTGAAACACACCTGCTTTCCGCTCGGCGGCATGAACAAGGCGGATGTTCGTAAGGAAGCTGAAGAGAGCGGATTTGTCAACGCGGATAAGCCTGACAGCCAGGACATCTGCTTTGTCCCGGACGGAGACTATGCGAAGGTTATTGAGACCTACACCGGCAACGTTCCCGAGCCCGGCAATTTTGTTGATAAGGCGGGAAAGGTGATCGGTCCCAATAAAGGCATCATCCATTACACAATCGGGCAGCGCAAGGGCCTTGGCATCTCGGCACCAGAACCGCTTTATGTATGTGAGATCCGCCCCAAGACACGCGAGGTTGTGCTCGGAAGCAATGACGATCTGATGAGCCGCGAGCTTACGGTCGCTGATTTCAACTGGATCAGCGGAAGCGCTCCGACGGAGCCGTTCCGCTGCAAGGCAAAGATCCGTTACCGCCAGAAAGAGCAGTGGGCCGAGGTTGCACCGATTGGTGAAGACCGCGTGCGCATCCTTTTTGACGAACCGCAGCGTGCCATTACGGCGGGCCAGGCGGCAGTTCTTTATGACGGCGACATCGTCCTCGGCGGCGGCACGATAGAGTAGAGCCGGCCGGCAGGCGTAAAAGCAGGCTGACAGGTGTAAAAAGCCCGGCAGGCAAACAGAAACCACCTGAAAACACTTTACCAAACAAAAAACGCTTTCCCGTACCATAAGCGGGAAAGCGTTTCCTTTTTCATAGTAATTCTTTTATTCCACCGGGAAGCAGAGCTCGGTGACATACTCGTCGGGATTCTGCGTCTGCGCGGGGCTTACGTGGTAGATGTTGAACATCGGGCCGTTCGGCTTGTAACCGTTCGCGCCGATCCACGAAACAACCGTGGCGGTTGCGTCGTTCATCTGGTCGTAGCTTCCTTTGATGATGCAGCTCGCAACCTTGACGGCGGGCATCGTCTGAAACTTCACGTGCTCCGTGTCCTTGTATGTGCCCTTTACGGTCATCCAGGCCAAAATCTCCACATTTTCCTCTTTGTACTCAGGGTCGAGGAACTGCGCGGCCGCCAGGCAGCCGTCTGCAGGAACAAGCGGCTCACCGGCCGCAACCGTCTCACCCATCATCGTATTCCAAAGCATTCCCTCATCCATATAGGTCGGGACAATCATCTGTACCGTCGCGGCATAGCGCTCCGGAATAGTTTTTACCGTAACATCGAAATTCATATTGTGCTCCTTTCTAAGCCTCTTACGGGCTGTTTCCAGAAGCGTCAGCCGATACTCCGTCTGTTTTGCAATCTCATTCAGTTCCGTCTGTTTTTCGGCAAGAAAAGCATCCATCTCGGCCGGTTCGTTGTAGATGTCTAACATCTTCACGATATCAGCAAGGGAAAATCCCATGTCCTTCAACGAAGTAATCCGCCCGATCGTGAACAGCTGGTCCTCACGGTAGTAGCGGTACCCCGTGAAACGGTCGATTTCCGCGGGCTTTAAAAGTCCGATGTCGTCGTAGTGGCGAAGCATTCGGATGCTGACTCTGGAAAGTTTTGAAAAATCACCGATTTTAAGCATAATCGTGTGTGTCCTCCATGCATGTATTACTGAGCTCGATGTTACTGTAATCCCTGACACAGTGTGAGAGTCAAGACCCTTTTTGGAAAATGTGAAAAAACTTTTCCATCCCTGATTATACCCGTAAAAACCATTCAATACAACTTCAAAAAACTGCTTGACAACCAACTGTATTAGTTCTATAATACAGTCAAACCGTATTACACGGTTAATACAGTTCCGATTCTTAAAGGGAGCCGATCATGATTTCATTTGACACCTTTAAACCGACGGAGGGGACGCCGATCTATCAGCAGATTCTTCTCTACATTAAGCGCGGGGCAGTCGCGGGCACCATCCGGGACGGCGACGAGCTTCCTTCGAGACGTGTTCTTTCCGCACTGCTCGGAATCAATCCGAACACGGTGCAGAAGGCGTTTCATCTGTTGGAGGAAGAGGAACTGATTGTATCGCAGGCGGGGGCGAAGAGCGTCATGAAGATTACCGAAGAGAAGATTCAAAAGCTTCGTGAGGATTTGCTTCGCGAAGATATCCGAAGCATCACGGGAGCCCTGCGGCAGATGGGCATCAGCCGAGAGGAAGCCTTCAAGCTGATTGATCAGTTCTGGGAAGAGGAGGAGACGGAAGCATTAAGAAGCATCTTTCTGTAATTGCTTTGTTAATAGCCATCAGATTCAAAGTGATCATGTCTTTCCTTGCAATTCTGATTGGTTTTAACCTTTTAAGTCTGGTGTCTTATTCGCTGATTTTTAAAGAGAGTCTTACGAAATTCAATATGGTTGCTTTTGAGGAGTGGCTGGGAATATTCTTTGTCATCATTTTTCTTTTCTTCTTTGCTGCGACAGCTTATGAATGTAAGAGTGAAAAAGGATACAGCAAATACACGAGGATAAGACTGAGAATCCCGGAAAGAATGCTTGCAGGATGGGAAGGC
>CADBTG010000049.1 GCA_902797475.1 uncultured Lachnospiraceae bacterium
AACATTTTCGTTGCGGTGTTTGTAAAGGATCAGGGCAATACCGACGTATCCGCGCATCTGGGCGGAATCCTCGGAGGCTTCCTCATCATGAGCCTTGTGATGGTCATTCTTTACAGGCGGGAGCAGAAGCAGAAATACGGTTAAGGCATGCAAAGTAAGGCCGGGCAGGTAAAGCTGCCCGGTTTTTTCATGGCATTTTCCATAAGGCAAAAGAATATTACGGAAAATGTGAAGATAACGCTTGACTTTAACGCGTTAAAGTGTTACACTTTGACCGAACGAACTGCCGGAGCTTTCTTTTTTTATGCCCTGACGGAACATGAGACGGAGGAAGATGACATGCCGATTACCGATTTTTTGGTACGGAACGCGGAGCTTTATCCCAACGAGGTCTGCCTTGTGGAGATTAACCCCGCCGAGCAGAAGAGCCGTACCTGGCGTGAATATGAACTGATTGAGAGCGACCGCGACGAGAAGTACCGCAGAGAGATGACATGGGAGGATTTCGACCGGAAGTCCAACCGCTTTGCGAACCTTCTGTTAAGCCGCGGCGTGAAAAGAGGAGATAAGGTCGCCATCCTTTTGATGAACTGCTTAGAGTGGCTTCCGATTTACTTCGGTGTTTTGAAGACCGGCGCTCTGGCCGTTCCGATGAACTACCGTTATACCGCGGACGAAATCAAGTACTGTCTTGATCTTGCGGACTGCAGCGTCCTTGTATTCGGACCGGAATTCATCGGCCGCATCGAGGATATCGCGAACCGCATCCCGAAGGTAAAGGAGATGTTTTATGTCGGCGAGGACTGCCCGTCCTTTGCAGACAGCTATGAGAAGTATGCCGCTTACTGCACCTCGAAGAATCCGGGCATTGCCCTCACGGATGACGACGATGCGGCAATCTATTTCTCGTCCGGCACGACCGGATTCCCGAAGGCAATCCTGCATGCACACCGCGCTCTGGTTTCCTCGTGCATTACCGAGCAGAAGCATCACGGACAGACCAGAGATGACGTATTCCTCTGCATTCCGCCGCTTTATCATACCGGCGCGAAGATGCACTGGTTCGGAAGCCTTCTTTCCGCAAGCAAAGCCGTTCTGCTTCGCGGCGTAAAGCCCGAATGGATCATCGAGACCGTGTCCCGCGAAAAGGCAACGATCGTATGGCTTTTGGTTCCGTGGGCACAGGATATTCTCGACACGATTGACCGCGGCGAGATCGACCTTGACAAATACGAACTCTCCCAGTGGAGACTCATGCATGTCGGCGCACAGCCTGTTCCGCCGAGCCTGATTAAGCGCTGGAAAGAGCATTTTCCGAATCACGACTATGACACGAACTACGGTCTTTCCGAGTCCATCGGACCCGGCTGCGTGCATCTCGGCATTGAGAACATCGAAAAGGTCGGCGCCATCGGCGTTCCGGGTTACGGCTGGGAATGCGACATCGTCGACGAGAACCGTAAGAGTGTGAAGCAGGGTGAAGTCGGAGAGCTTGCCGTTAAGGGCCCCGGCGTCATGAAATGCTACTATAAGGACGAGGCCGCGACGAAGGCTGTTCTGTCCGACGACGGATGGCTTTATACCGGCGACATGGCCAAGCAGGACGAGGATGGTTTCATTTACCTCGTAGACCGTAAGAAGGATGTCATCATCATGGGCGGCGAGAACATCTATCCGGTGCAGATCGAAGATTATCTCCGCGCCAACAATAAGATTGCCGATGTAGCCGTTATCGGCGTTCCGGATCCGAGACTCGGAGAAGTAACGCTGGCGGTCATTCAGGTGAAGGAAGGCATGAGCATGACGGAAGAGGAAGTTAACGATTTCTGTCTTGATCTTCCGAGATATAAGAGACCTCGTAAGATTGTTTTCATGGATGTGCCGAGAAATCCTACCGGCAAGATCGAAAAGCCGAAGCTTCGTAAGCAGTTCTGCGGCGGCAGCCTTGTGGAAGCCCAGATCAAATAGCTTTTGGCAAATGCGACGCTGAACATAAGAAACGGTTGTGGGGCGTACCCCGCCCCACATTCTTTCGACCATTTTACTCGCCGCTTTAGAGTGTTAAAGTGTAAAGTAAGAAAATCACAATAAAGGAGAATCAAAATGTTAATTACTCTGACTTCCATCATGCTGGTATGCTTCTTCGCATTGATGATCTTCGTCGGCTTCCGCTGCAGAAAGCATGCCACCGACGTAAACGGTTTCGTGCTCGGC
Source organism: uncultured Lachnospiraceae bacterium (assembly GCA_902797475.1). Lineage (GTDB taxonomy): Bacteria > Bacillota > Clostridia > Lachnospirales > Lachnospiraceae > ISDg. The sequence continues at coordinate 2,215 of CADBTG010000049.1, forward strand.
GGACGTAACGTCGGCCCGTGGCTGACGGCCTTTGCCTTCGGTACTTCCTACTTCTCGGCCGTTATCTTCGTCGGTTATGCCGGACAGTTCGGTTGGAACTTCGGTCTTTCCTCGACCTGGATCGGTCTCGGAAATGCCTTCATCGGCTCGCTCCTTGCATGGGAGATTTTGGGCCGCCGCACGCGTGTCATGACGAGACATCTGGACACGAAGACCATGCCCGATTTCTTTGAAAAGCGCTATGAGTCGAAGGCTTTGAAGATTGTGGCCTCCGTCATCGTATTTGTCTTTTTGATTCCGTATACGGCTTCTTTGTATAACGGTCTTTCGAGCCTTTTCAACATCGTATTCACGATCCCTTACTGGGTTGTCATTCTGGTCATGGCAGTTTTGACCGCCATCTATGTTATCTTCGGCGGTTACATGGCTACGGCTGTTAACGACTTCATCCAGGGCATCATCATGCTGGTCGGCATCATTGCCGTTGTGGCTTCCGTTCTGATCAGCCAGGGAGGCTTCACCGAGGCAATCGGCAAGCTTTCCGTACAGTCCGAGAAGATGGTCGGCATGTCCGGCGAAACCGTTTTGAACGGTGCTTACACAAGCTTCTTCGGACCGCATCCGCTGGCACTCGTATTCGTTGTCCTTCTGACCTCCTTAGGTACATGGGGACTTCCGCAGATGGTCGGCAAATTCTACTCGATCAAAAATGAGGACGCCATCAAGAAGGGCACGATCATTTCGACGTTCTTCGCAATTGTTGTTGCCGGCGGATGTTACTTCCTCGGCGGCTTCGGAAGACTCTTCGCAGCTTCCAAGTACATCAAGACGAAGCCCGACGGATCGATTCTTTTCGACTCCATCATTCCGGCCATGCTTCGCGACCTTCCGGACCTTGTTGTTGCTATCGTAATCGTGCTGGTTCTGGCAGCATCGATGTCGACGCTTTCCTCGCTTGTTCTTACCTCGAGCTCCACGCTTACGCTCGACGTTGTTGCCCCTGCTGTTAAGAAGGGCATGGACGAGAAGAAGAAAGTACTGACCATGCGGGTATTCATCGTATTTTTCGTAATCGTATCCGCTGTCATCGCCGTTTTGAAGGATCGCTTCAACATCACCTTCATCGCACAGATGATGGGCGTTTCCTGGGGCGCTCTTGCAGGCTCCTTCCTTGCTCCGTTCTTATACGGCCTGTACTCCAAAAAGGTTACGAAGGCAGCCGTATGGTTCAGCTTTTTCTTCGCAACCTGCATGACCGTAATTCAGCTCTTGGTATCCTTTAAGGTTG
>CADBTG010000050.1 GCA_902797475.1 uncultured Lachnospiraceae bacterium
CCGTCCGGCATTGTAAACCGTAACTCCTCTCCGTTGTTCATCGCCTGGATTTGCTCTTCGGAAAGATATTGCCAATTCGAGCTACCCGGCTTATCCAAAGTATAAGCTTCATAAAAAGTATATCGTTTCAAATTACGCGCCGAAACATAAAAGACGGTGCCCGGTTTTGCGGTTAAGTCATATGTGGAGAATCCCACTTCATATGTTTCCCCGGATTCCATCCGAAGAAGCAGGGAATCTTCCGGGGTATCGCTTATGGTCTTACCGTCACTGTCTTGAATGCTTCCTCTTGACCATATTCGTACCATGTACGTATCGGAATCATCTTTGCTGCCTCCGGCGAAAGCCTCCGGGCGCATTACGACAAGGAAGCACAGCAACGTCAATACTGCAATCGAAATCCGCTTTATGCTGTTTCCCGGGCGGTAATGATTCTTATTTCTCATAATTCTCCCTCTTATTCTTCTCTTAAGCCCTTACTTGCGAACGACTACCTTTCCGAGGCAGGTCTTTCCGGTCAGGCGAAGCGCCGGCGCGTTCTCGTCATCGGGAGTCTCACACGCAACGTCCACTTTGCCGCTGCAGGGCTTCAAATCGCTGATAACACGCATGGAAGCGGGAACCGTGACATTTACCTTTCCGCAGATGCAGGTCAGGTCCATGTTTACGTCATGGGTCGGAGCTTCGGTAAATGTGATATCAAGGCGTCCGTTCAGACAAGACAGGTAAGCGTTATTCGTGTCGGGCGAAAGCGCAACCGTCCCTTTGCCGAGACCGATGGAGTGCACGGCGTTGTTCTGGCTTTCGTTCCCCTTCATCTTCTTAACATTTTTGCGGAGCAGCACAAACATCGCTCCGATGTTGGCAATGACAAATGCCACAACTGCCCCAAGTCCGATCAATACGGCTTTTACTACACTGCTTTTTTTGTTCTCATTCATAATCATCTTCTCCTTCATCTATAGTTTCTTTTTGTGCCGGTTTCGCCGGCTGTTTTCTGTTCATCATCACATACGCCGCTATCGCAACTCCCAAAATGATAACGGTAATCGGAATTATCACATACAGCGGATTAAAGCCGCCTTTTTGTTCTTTGTCCTCCCCCTTCACCTGTTTTGTTTCGTCTTTTACAGGTTCTGTCCCGGTCGGAGCAATTGTCGGCGTTGCCTCCTTCGTAACGCCCTGCCCTTCCGTAGGTGTCGGCGTCGCAGCCTGCTCCGTGGGGGTAGGTGATATCTCGCCGGGAGTAGGGTTCGGCGTTACCTCATTCGGTGTAGGAGTAATCGTAGGATCCTTCTCCTCCGTCTCAAACGAAAAAGTGATATCACAGGCCGGCATGATGAAATTCGTCTTAAATTCAGATTCGTATATGTAATTCCACAGCTCATAGAAAACACATGCTCTCTCCCCGTAATACCCGTCCGAATCAACAGCCTTGGGATAATAGTACTTCTGATTATCAGGGTTATCCGGCACTATCTGTAACATAGTACCCGGTGCGGCCTTTTGAACCGTTTCATGCTTCTCATTCTCCGCATGGCCGCCGTTCACGGTCAGAGAATACTCTTGGTCAGGTACTTTTTCTCCGAATCGGAATGTGACCGGCCAATGAGGACTGTGATTGAGACCCGTCAGGACGTAATCACCCCGAAGGTTTGAGGAACTTAACGGGACGATATAGAGAATCTGAAGAAAGTCGTCACAATTGTCATATAGTGCTGCAATAGAAATATCCTTGCTCCCGTCTCCGTCCAGATCATATGAACCGGAAACATAATATTGTTCTATCTGCATTAATTCTCTCAACGCATCAAGAATTGAAGATATATCTTCATCCGTATACAGTACCTTCTTGAAATACCCTTTTGTAAGATCAATGATATAAGGTTCTTGCTCTCTGATATCTGCCGTGCATATAACATCCTTCCGCGGCATTCTGCTATATCCGTATGCATCCGCGCCCTCGGAAGCATTTAAACTCCATCCCGCAACATACTTTCCCTCAAGAACGGGAAATACCAGCCTGATGGGATCTCCGGCCGCCAGTTTATTCACGGGGTTTCCGTCTCTGTCTACAGCATAACCCCCGCCGCCCACAACGGATATCGAGTACTCCTTTTGCGGCGGCTCGGAATCAAAATGAAATATTACCGTGGCGTCCGGTGCATACGCATAATAATAGTAATCTTCTTCCTCATAGGACTTACGCCATACATAATCCCCTTGGAGATTGCTTTCTCCCAGGTGAGCGATGAATGCGGTATAGCCTATTTCCGAACTTCCCCAGCTGTACTTAATATCGAAAGAGCCGTCTCCGTCCAAATCTATAATGTTCCAGTCGTCATCCGATGCTTTTTCGGAAAACTTTGCGAAAAGATGATGTAATCTGCTGCCGCCATCATATCCCGTCCATATCCCGTCCGGAAGATCAAACTCTATCGGCTTTATCTTTTCTTTTGTAACAGTGACATTATATTCCCTGACATCCTCAAAGACCCTGATTTGTTCATAATAAACGATTTCGCCAGTAGCCATAGTTTCTTTATAGCATGCTCCGGCATAGTCAACTACTGTTTCCGTTCCGTCCTTCATTTTCTTCGTGATAAATATTTTTGCGACTTGCTCATCACGAGGCAAAACCCATATGAGGTTCACATATTCTCCGGGCGCTGCCTCCGTTACAACTGTGCCGTCCATCAGGGCTGCGTATCCGCCCTCCACGATAATCTTTGTCTTTCCGTCCTCTTCCGCCTTTGTTCCGCGAAACGCCAAAAGGCCGCACAGCAGTACGGCCAAGGCAATGATGACAAGTGTTTTACGGTTATTCATATTTCCCCCCTGAAACTCGTTGCGCTATCCCGCAACGGTATTACCGTTCCGCAATCGGAACGTATTCGCGCTCGTCACAAACGCTCTTATAAGCCGGGCGGATGATCTTTCCGGCGTTGATCAATTCCTCAAGCCGGTGGGCGCTCCAGCCCGCGACACGCGCTACCGCGAAAATCGGCGTATACAGTTCCTCGGGAAGTCCGAGCATCTGATAAGCAAATCCGCTATAGAAATCGACATTTGCGCTGACGCCTTTATACATCTTGCGCTCCGCTGCAATCACCTTCGGCGCAAGCTCCTCAACAAGCTGATAGAGGGCAAATTCCTTATGCATGCCCTTTTCCTCGGAAAGTTTTTCGACAAAGCCGCGGAACATCACGGCTCGCGGATCGGAAACCGAATAAATCGCATGTCCCATGCCGTAAATAAGTCCTGCTTTGTCAAAAGCCTCTTTATGAAGCAGAGCCCGTAAGTAGGTTGCAACTTCCTCCTCGTCGGTCCAATCGGAAACCTTTTCCTTCATGTCGGCGAACATTTCGACAACCTTCATATTCGCGCCGCCGTGCTTCGGTCCCTTCAAAGAACCGAGCGCCGCCGTCATGGCCGCATAGGTGTCCGTTCCGGAGGATGTCACGACGTGCGTGGTAAATGTGGAGTTGTTGCCGCCGCCGTGCTCCGCATGAAGAATCAGGGCGATGTCCAAAACGCGGGCCTCAAGCTCGGTATACTGACTGTCTGCACGAAGCAGATGCAGGATATTCTCCGCCGCCGACAGGTCGGTCCTCGGCCGGTGAATGATCAGCGCCTCGTCCTGATAATAATAGCGGTGCGCATGATAGCTGTAAACCGTAAGCATCGGAAAGATGGAAATCAGCTGAATGCACTGACGCATTACGTTCTCAAGAGAAGTGTCTTCCGGATTCGTGTCATAGGAATATAACGTCAGAACGCTTCTGGAAAGACCGTTCATCATATTCGAACTCGGCTTCTTCAGTATTACGTCGCGGACGAAGCTGCTCGGCAGTGTCCGGTAATATCCCAAAAGCTTTGTGAAATCGGCAAGCTGTTCTTTGTTCGGAAGCTTACCGAACAGCAAAAGGTATACAGTTTCCTCGAATCCGAAACGGTTCTCGGAAACACAGCCTTTCACGATATCCTCCACATTGATGCCGCGATAGAAAAGCTTGCCGGGGCATTGCTTCTCCACGCCGTCCTCTATTTTAAGCGTACGGATTTCGGAGATCTCCGTAAGACCGGCAAGAACGCCCTTGCCGTTCAGGTCACGAAGTCCCCGCTTCACCTCGTAGCGGTTATACAATTCAGGATCGATATTGCTGTTTTCAAGACAGATATCGGTCAGTTTCCGGATATCATCCGTGATATCGGAATAATTCACTCTTTTCGCCATGTAGCTCCTCCCATCGTCCGCCGGGCGGACCGCTTATTCTGTCAGAACGCCTCCGTTTCTGAGCTTCATCACCATCTTCCGGATCTCTTCCCGGAAGAAGGCTTCGGTTCCGTTGTACTGTTTCATGAGTTTTTGAAGAATCTCCTCTTCCGAGGTTTCTTCCCTGAGCATTTCGAAGATTGCTTTGCTGCTTCGGTTCATGCTGATGATGCCCTGAAAGCTTTCCGAGCCCTCTCCGACAGCTACGGCAACCGCTCTGTCTCCGACATCACGCAATAAGAAGTCATATTTCAGTTTCATTTTTCAATACTGTCCCGATTTCATAGTAGGCATTATTATACCAAAAATCAGCAAGAAACTCAATAAAAACTTGCCTTTTCCCCGAATTGTGTGGTAGTATGAGTGCAATTGCGGATATGGTGGAATTGGCAGACACGCCGGATTTAGGTTCCGGTGCGCAAGCATGCAGGTTCAAATCCTGTTATCCGCAGGGGAAGCCGCTTTCAGGCAATAAAAAACGCAGCCCTTTTCGGGGCTGCGTTTTTGCTTTCTTCACGGTTCGGATTAATCTTCTTTCGAAAGAAGCTCAACCCCCTGATCAAATACTTCTTCTACTTCCTTCTCAGGGGCCTTCGTCAGCTTTGTCACGATGACACAGACAATCAGACCTACCAGGAAGCCGGGGATGATTTCGTACAGTTCGCCGAGGTTTCCGGTGATGATGGCATCTTCCTTCGTAAGAATCATATTACCTCTTGCAATGACATAGGCGATATCGGTTACAAAGCCTGCGATGATACCGCTGATGGCGCCCGCATAGTTCAGACGCTTCCAGTAAAGCGAAAGCAGAATGACCGGACCGAAGGCGGCGCCGAAAGCACCCCAGGCATTCTCAACGAGGTCCATGATGCTCTTATTGCCGAGCCATGCGATGAAAAATGCGACGACACAGATTACGGCTACTACAATACGGCCGGCCCACATAACTTCGCGGTCGCTTGCATTCTTTCTTGCCGGCTTATAAATGTCACTTGAGAAAGCCGAGCTGCTGGCAAGCAGCTGCGAGTCGGCAGTACTCATGGATGCTGCAAGAATTGCGGAAAGCAGCACACCTGCGATGACAACCGGGAATACGCTGCGGACAACATGGATGAATACGGTGCTGGTCTTGCCGGAGATTACAAGCTCATCGCCGAGATACTGTCTTGCAACAATGCCGACAACAGTAGCCGTGGCAAGAATCAGGAACGTCCAGAGGATACCGATCTTCTGGGAACGCTTCATCTCCTTTTCGGACTTAACGGACATGTAGCGGACAAGAATGTGCGGCATGCCGAAGTATCCGAGGCCCCAGCCGAGACCGCTCAGAATCGTAACGATGGCGGCGGCATCAAGCTTACCGGAACTCAGCAGGTTATAGTGATATTCGCCGAGATTGGTTGCCGGAGCAACGAAATCGGCACCCTTCATAACCGCTACGGCGGCAATCGGGGCAATCATCAGGGCTGCAAGCATCAACAGACCCTGGAAGAAGTCAGTCCAACAAACGGCGTTGAAGCCGCCGAGGAACGTATATGCAACAATGATGATGGCAGCTGCTGCCATAGCCGTCGTGCGTCCGCCGTCATCCAGCTTGAATACAGTCTGGAACAGGTCGCCGCATGCGGAAATGCTGGAAGCGGAATAGATGCAGTAAACGATGATGAATACGAACGCGCATACAACCTGCAGTGCAACGTTTTTGCTCAGGAAACGGTTGTTTAAGTACTGCGGGATTGTGATGGAGTCCTTCGCCGCAATGGAGAAGGTGCGGAGTCTCGGAGCCACGAAAACCCAGGCCAGCACCGTTCCGATTAAGAGCCCGATGCTGATCCAGCTCTTACTCAGTCCGGATGCGTAGATTGCGCCCGGCAGGCCCATCAAAACCCATGCGCTCATGTCCGATGCACCGGCCGAAAGTGCCGCAACGGGACCGCTCATGCTTCGGCCGCCGAGGAAATAATCCTTCTCGCCGCCGGTCTTCGACTTCACGAAGAAGTACACGCCGATACCGATGACCAGCACAAAGTAGACGACAAATGCCAATACTTCCCAGTTCATAAAAATACCTCTCTTTATCTGATTTTTTAGGGCTCAAATTCACTTCGGAGTCATGTCCCCACGGCAATCAATACCACTCTGCTCCGGTCAGATAATAGCATCCGTTCGGATACGGAAAATCCGTCGGAATGCTCACATATACATAATAGGTTCCGGGCTGAGCGATTCTGAAGGAAGCCATCATGAACTTTTCCTCCTGATTGAAATCGGAAATGCTCACTTCCGGTTTCCGCCCGACTGCCGTCTCGCTTACGGCATTCCCGTTTTTATCGAGAAGGCGGGCGGTAATCAGATAATCGTCATCCTCCCAATACGCCATCAGATATACATCCAATGTACCCGCACGCGTCATCTTCACGCGGAAAATGTCACCCGCATCCGTTTCCGGATCGAGATGTCCTGCCATCAGTTCCCCGTTCGTAAGCTCATTGGCCTTGTTCAGGGTATTATTCGGTTCCCACTCGATGGAGGCGGCATACTTATAAACAAGCTCACCCTCGTCACCGGTCTCGACGATCGTATACTGCGTCTCCGTTCCTTTGCCGGTAGCCTCTCCGAACTTTCTGATTTCGGTCGCAATCGAGCGGTCGATCTTCGCAAGCTCCTTAATGGAAACGGCAAAGTTCAGGTTCTGCCCGTCCGTATACTGGAATGTGTTGACGCCGATTACCTCGCCGTAACGGTTCACCAAAGGACCGCCGCTGTTACCCTTTGAAATCGGGGCCGTAATCTGAATGTATTCCACGTTATTGTCGACTCTCGACGCCGTCGAAACGATTCCGTCAGAGAACGTTCCCGTAAGCCCGATGGAGCTTCCGATTGTATAAACGCTCTCACCGGTCTTCACATCGCCGTTAAACAATTCTACCGGCACGGTCTCCCCGGCATCGGTCTTCACTACGCAAAGGTCGATATCCTTGCTGAAACCGTCAATCTGGGACACACGGAAACGCTTGTCATCGTAGGTGATGATTTCGGCCGAGCATGCCCCTTCCATAACATGGAAATTGGTCAGAACGGTGCCCTTATCATCGATGAAGAAGCCGGACCCGAGCCCGAGTCCCTGCCCGTTTCTGTCAAATGTGTGAATCTCCACCATGCTTGCCGAAAGCTTCTCGTAAATTCCGTCCGGCGTCAGCACGGTACGCTCCCACTTTGCCTTAAAGACGGTATCCTCTTCGACTTCGGAAAGCGCCGGCTCCCAGCCGAGAAACGTGTAGCCCGTCTTCTTCACTTCCGGTGCGACGGGCTTCTGTCCGACAGTCAGAGAAGTCTTCTCCGATCCGCTTACAAGTTCTCCGCCGTTTATGTCAAATGACACCGTAATGAGCTTCTTCCAACGGGCGCGGACAATCGTATCCGAAGTGATCTCGTCGAAGCGTCCGTCCCAGCCGTCAAAGACATATCCGTCCTTTTCAAGCGTCGGCGCTACGGCTGCCTCACCCTCTTCAATCTCCTGGTGAAGGCTTCCCGAAACTCTTCTGCCGCCGTCCATTTCAAAGCGCACCAAATAGGTTACGGGCTCCTTCTTCTTATCGGTCTTTCCGCATCCGACGGAAAGCACCGTCAAAATCAACACCATCAGTAATGCTGTCTTTCTTTTCATCCGTCATCCTCCGTCGTTTCGTCCGGATTCTTATCAATCCCGTATCTCTCGCGCTCAGCCGCAATGATTTCCTCTACTGCCGCTTCTCCGATTGCTCTCTCGCGGTCGATGTTTCCGACCACCGATTCATTGGCAAATGCCAGGAAGGTTTCCCTTTTCCCCGACAGAATATCCATAATCCGTTCGTCCACGGTTTTCGCCGAAAGAAGGCGGTGCACGACGACCTTCCGGCTCTGCCCCATCCGGTAAGCCCGGCCGATTGCCTGCTCCTCCATCGAGGGTTTTAACTGTGGCTCGCATATCATACTAACATTTGCTTCCTGAACATTCAATCCCACACCGCCGGCAACGATCTGACAAA